>DASVGS010000266.1:0-9761 GCA_036379435.1 Ignavibacteriaceae bacterium | reverse complement strand
TTGTAAGAATGAAAAGTAAAATTACTGACTTTTTCATAAATCCTCCCTATGAATCTATCGAAACGTAACTAATCAGATCTTAAATATCAATAATTCTCTAAATATTTCTCTGCCTAAGAATTTCAAAAAGCAAAACGCCTGTTGCAACAGAAACATTAAGTGATTGGATTTTTCCTTTCATAGGGATGCGAACAAGATGATCGCATTTATCTGCGGTAAGTTTTCTTATCCCTTTTTCTTCATTGCCGACTATTAATGCTATCGGCATTTTGTAATCAACAGAAGTGTAATCTTTTGCGCCTTCAAGATAAGAACCAACAATCCAGAATCCCTTTTTCTTTAGTTCATCGATAGTTTGTGCAAGATTGTTTATTAATGTAATCTTAACATGCTCACTTGCTCCCGCAGATGTTTTAACTACAGTTTCATTTATCGGAGCCGAATTATTTTTTGTAATTATAATACCATCAACTCCACTGCAGTCCGCACTGCGTAAAATTGCACCAACATTGTGTGTATCCTGTATTGAATCTAAAATTAAAAGAAGAGGATATTGGGATTTTTTTGATTCGCTAATAATTTCGTAAAGATCATAAAATTTCTGTTCAGATTTTGAAGCAGCGACACCCTGAGCAATTTTACTTTGCGTTATCTGTCTAAACTTTTCGAATGGAACTTGATTTACTTTAATTCCTTTTTTCTTAGCGGCAACCCGGATCGCATCTATTATTCCGCCTTCCTGCCCGAACAAAATAAAAACCTGAGATACTTCTTCATCAGAATTGAGTGCTTCTAAAACAGGTTTTCTTCCGATAATTAAACTCACTTACTGTATTCCTTTGAGTAAGTGAACCTATCCCTATCAATTTCGAATGTACAGAATTTACTGTTGTTCTTTTTCTCAGGTAAAAATTCTTTAGCAAGTTCTATATCTTTTTTGAATATGTTAAAGTTTACAATTGCACTATTAATGCTGCCATCCTGCTTTATAACATTAACGGTGTATTCTCCAAACAGATCTTCGAAATCAATTTCAATATTTGCAGGCTGTACTTTTGCCACGTAATCATTTAAGGCTGTTAATCCAAGTAAACTGATATCAATTGTTTTTTTCTCTTTGCGGGCTTGAGCAGTAATTTTATAATTAAGAAAAGAAAATATTTTTAATGTTTCAACTTCAAATCTGTATTTCTGCTTTCCATTTGTTCCATCTTTATGAAAATAAATTCTGCAGTTAAACTCAATTTCTGTTTTCTTTTTGGCGGGAGTAGATTTTTTAAGCTTGTCGATATTTTTTTCCCGTGCCTTTGGAATTTTTGGAACATCTTTTGGTTTTTTAAGTGCCATTAACTTTTTAATAGTGATATTAATTTTTCAAAATCTGTTATTTTAATTAATTGCTGATTACCATCAGAAAGATTTTTTACATTTAACTCTCCGAGTTTGTATTCATCTCCGCCAACAAAAACAACAAATTTTGCATTGAATTTGTTAGCCTCACGCATTTGTGCTTTAACACTTCTGTTTAAATAATCATAATCACAGCTTAAATTTTCTCTGCGCAGATCTGATGCAATTTTTGCTACTTCCATTTCAATTTCCGGATCAATTCTAATCAGGTACGCATCAACAGAATCATTAATAAGGTTTAATGATTTTTCATTTTCACAAGCGAGCAGTATTCTCTCCATTCCCGCTGCAAATCCTACTCCGGGAGTTGGTTTACCACCAAGTTCTTCTACAAGCAAATCATATCTTCCGCCGCCGCATAATGCACTTTGTGATCCTACACTACTGCTTACAATTTCAAATGTTGTTTTAGTATAGTAATCCAACCCGCGCACTAATGCCGGATCAACTTCAAACGGAATTCCAACCTTGCTTAAATAATTTTTAACTACTGTAAAATCATTAATGCTTTGTTCGTCAAGATGATCAATTAATAAAGGTGCATCCTTCATTATTTGTTGATCAACTTCAATTTTGCTGTCAAATATTCTTAAAATGTTTGTATCAAATCTTTTTCTGCTATCTTCTGATAATTTTTCTTTTTTACTTTTTAAATAATCACGAAGAACATTTTTATAATTTTCTCTTACTTCGGGAATTCCGAGCGAATTTATCTTAACAATTAAATTTTTCAATCCAAGACTTTTTAAGATATGAAAAGCAATTTGAATCATTTCTGCATCCAGCAGTGGTGAAGTGCTTCCCAGAGCTTCTGCACCAAATTGATGAAATTGTCTCAGCCTTCCTGCCTGTGGTCTCTCCTGCCTGAACATCGGTCCGATATAGTAAAGTTTATTTAGTGACTGCTGTGCTCCGAGTGATTGTTCAATAAAAGATCGGACGACTCCGGCAGTATTTTCCGGACGTAAAGTTATACTTGTTTCACTTCTATCTTTAAAAGTGTACATTTCTTTACTTACAATATCAGTTTCTTCGCCAATGCTGCGGGCAAACAATGCAGTCTCTTCAAAAATGGGTGTGCGTATTTCCTTGTAATTAAATAGTTGAAATGTTTGTCGGAGTAATTTTTCAAGATACTGCCATCTTGAAATATCAGCAGGTAAAATATCCTTTGTACCGGTTATTGCTTTGATCATAAATAGTTTTTGAGATGAAATCACACTGAGTTTATCGAAGTGTGATGAGTAAAAAAATATTAAGTATTGTCACCATTCCTCCCTCGACTTCGCTCGGGATGACGGTTTAAGAAAACAGGATTACAATTCTAAAAAGTGTTCTTCTTCTTCACTAAAGAGTTTTATAATTTCATCAGCGCTGTTGGCCTCAGTCAATCGATGTCTGAAATCATCTTTGTTCATTAACCGGGATATCCGGCTTAATAATTTTATATGAGTGCTGATTAAATTATCTTTTCCAACAAGTAAAAAAATAAGCTGTACAGGATTACCATCAAGTGCATCATATTCAATTCCATCTTTTACCTTACCAAACGCACCAATAATTTCTTTAACTGCATTAGTTTTACCATGTGGAATTGCAAATCCTTTTCCTACTCCGGTAGACATAACCTTTTCACGATCAAGCACAGCAGTTTTTACTTTTTCAATATCTTCAACTCTCGGATCATTTTTAAACAAATCAATCAATTCAATTATAACGTCTTCTTTGGTTTCACCCTTCAAATCAGGAATAATGAAATCGGCTTTTAGTAGTTCACTTACTTTCATTTGTACTCAGATTGGATTAATATTTATTAATAATTGTAATTATCTAAAGAGTAATTTAACAAGGGAATGATAGTTTTACAATTTATATTTGGTGTGAAAACGAACAGATTAGTTCATCATTGCAGTTAATCTTACAAATGCATTTTTTGCAAGTTCATAATCAGGATTTAATTTTAATGCTTCTGAATAATTATGTAAAGCAGAATACCAGTCACCTTTTTTCTCATAAATTCTACCAAGATTGTAATATGGAAAATGGCGTGGTTCATAATCAGGGGCCTTAATTGCTTTTTCCAGCCAATAAATTGCTTCATCAAACTGATCAAGATTAATCAAGTAAGAACCGATATCGTTATAAGGATTACCATAATCAGGATTAAGATCAATAGCAATTTTACACTGATTTATCGCTTCATCAAATCTTCCATTAAGACTAAATGCCCAGCCCAAATAAGTGTGAGCTTTAGGTGTTGGGTAATAATCTATAGATTTTTTATATGCTTCTATCGCATCTTTAATATTTCCACTCATATGAAGCTGAAATGCTTTATTAAAGTATTCGGTAGCTAAATCTATTTTTTCGTTATTTATCATTTTTAATTTTTTATCTGTGTATCAACGCTTTGCATAAATAAGTAATTCAATATCAAAATTCAAATGATTGAAATATACGGTGATTCAAATCATATAAATACAGGCTTTTATTTTGAAATTGTACTTTTAGATATCTTCTACTCCATCTGTCTGTCAAAATGGAACCATCCAATAAACTTTATGGTTATGTATAAAAAACAAAAAGGTTTTTATTATGAAAGAAGGTCCGGTAAGATTAGCAGAATTTGAAAAAGAAGATGATGATCATTTTCTAACTTCAATTGATACTCCAATAAGAGGTGATGCATTTGCAATTGATGATGATTTAAAGATTGAGTTGATTGAAAAAAAATTCAAAGAAATTATGGAAGTGCTGGGACTTGATTTGAATGACGATAGTTTAAAAGATACTCCGCGCAGAGTTGCAAAGATGTATGTTAAAGAAACATTCAGCGGGTTAAATCCACAAAACAAACCGGCAGTTACTTTGTTTGATAATAAATACAAATTTAATGAGATGCTTGTTGAGAGAAATGTTTCAGTCTATTCTTTATGCGAGCACCACTTTGTTCCGATTATCGGCAAAGCACATATAGCTTATTTTTCTAGTGGAAAAGTTGTTGGATTATCCAAAATAAACAGGATGGTTCAATACTTTGCCAAGCGCCCGCAGGTTCAGGAAAGATTAACTGTTCAAATTGCAAATGAGCTTAAAACTGTATTGCAGACTGAAGATGTTGCAGTAATTATTGATGCCGATCATTTGTGTGTTGCATCCCGTGGAGTTCAGGATGTAAACAGCTCTACAGTAACTTCCAGTTATCATGGAAAATTATTGAATCAAAATGTTAGAGAAGAATTTTTAAGATATGTTTACGATGGAAAGAAATAGATAACATGATTGACTGATCAAAAAAAGCCCCGCAAAAACGGGGCTTTTAATTAGGATCAATTATTGAATAAACTTTCCGGCGTGTTCATCACAACTGCACATTAAATTACCTGATTTTACTTTCTCAAAAGCTTCTCTTCCTTCTTTAAATGCAAAATATGCTATTCCAAGAGATCCTAAAATATCAAAGTATGCTATTTGAAAAATCTGATACAATCCGCTGGATGCCAGTAATATAAACGAAAGATAGAAACAGGTTTTAGTACAATTTGCATCCGCGATAATCGCATCTGAATTTAATGCTTTGCCAACTGCTAGTTTTGATTTCATTAACCAGTACATTGTTGCAATAGATATCACTGCAATAATCATCCCTGGCAAAGTTGTTTCAGGTTTTACATTTTGCACAACATTTAAAATCGATCCGATGATCAAACCAACTGTTAAAATATAGAAAGATGAACCTGTTACCTTCAAAGCGGTTTTTTCAAATTCATCTCTTGTCTGTACTTTAGAATATTTCATTCTGAAAATCATATGTGCAATTGCAAGTCCAGAGATCACCTCAACAAAACTATCAACACCAAATCCAAACAAAGCAAGTGTTTCATCTGTGCTGCCAAAATAAACCGATACCAGACCCTCAACAATATTATAAAATATTGTTATCAAACTTAATGCAAATGCTTTTTTAATTAGATTATTCATTCTTAAATAAAATTACTAAAGGAATATTTTAAAGTTATACTTTTACTTTTTTGCAACAAAACTTTTTCCATCTTCACTTAAGTTTTGAGAGTACTTTTCTGGATCCTTTTTAAATTTTGAGTCACAACCCGGACAGCAAAATCCATATATTTTTCCATTATACTCAACAGTTGGGCTGTCTTCATCAACCTGATTTCCTTTGACGGGACAAACTTTATTCCACGGAATTTCTGAAACAGTTTCTTTACTCTCATTAATTTTTAAAACTTTGCTTGTATCATTTTTAGAGTGCGGATCTTTAAGATTATTATCATTTTTGTTCTGCGCAAATCCTATTACACTTACACAAATTATAAGCGATACACTTAACATAATTAATTTAAACATCTGAGTTCTCCTTTTTAATATTTTAAATTCTTCAACAAGATTGTTTTAGTTATTCTTTACTTTAAAATCATGATCAATAAGATTTTTTCTTGCGGTTTCAATCGATACTTCTTCCAATTTCATTTTACATAACGGACATTTACCCGGTTTATCCGAAATAACATTCCAATCCATTGGATCCTGATACACCATTCCATCTTTATTTTTGTCGATCATTTCTAAATCTATTTCTCCTGTGTGGATAATTGTAGAATCAATTTGATCATTACCCATATTCATAGATTGATGTTCATGATTTTTGTTATCCTGATTGCAAGCAGTAAATAATACTAAAAGCATTATTACTCCTGAAAATAACACTGCCCGAAGATTATTTATTTGTGATTTCATTTTACTGTTCCTTTAATATGTGATTATAATATTATTTAAATAGATAATTTTTCATTTTAATTACATATTCATTCCAGGCATACCATCAGTTGGAGATTGTTCTCTGGTGGATTTTGTAACATTATTTTGTTGGTTTCCAGTCGGTATGCCGCTTTTCAATTGACTTTCAGAGTCAATTAAAAATCCTCCACTTGCTGCAACTTCTTCCCCTTCATTAAGACCTGATAGAATTTGATATTTATCTCCATACTTTTGCCCGACTGTTATATTTCTTGCTTCAAACGTTCCGTCAGATGTTTTAATCCAAACAACACTGCTATTTCCAGAAAAAATAATTGCATCCGAAGGCACAAGCAAACCCATACCTGCATCCCTAGAAAATATGGTTTCTCCGTACATCTGTGGTTTTAATTTACCTCCGTAACTTGAAAACTCACTTCTGATTTTTATAGTTCTTGTTTGTGGATTTATAACCGGGTAAATAAAAATTACCTTGCCGGTAAACTCTTCGCCGGGATATGCATTTAATTTTAGTTTCACCTGACTGCCAATCTTAACATTGGAAAGATCCATTTCATTTACTTCTGAAATATTCCATAATGTCGAAAGTTCAGCTATGTCATAAATCGTACTGCCTTCGTTAACGTACATTCCTTCCTGAACTTTCTTTTCGATCACTGTACCGCTTACAGGCGAGTAATAAGTTATAGTTAATTTAATATTTCTTTCGCCTTTAATGTCTTCAATTTGCTGAGAAGTAAGACCTAATAGCTCAAGTTTTTTCCGGGATGCTTCTAATAAAACTTTATTCTGATTATTGCTGTTTTGTAAAGCAATTAAAAAATCATTTTGTGCCTGCACTAAATCAGGACTATAAATTTCAAATAACGCCTGACCTTTTTTTATGTAATCACCTGTTTTATCAACAAACAATTTCTCAATTCTTCCGTTAAATTTGGCAGAAATAGTTTTACGATTCTCTTCGGCAAAATCAAGGTAACTATAAGTTGATAATTTTTTAATCATTCTTTCATTTCTAACTTTGATAGTGGATACATTTGCAAGTACCTGTTTATCAGAGGTCAATGTAATCATCGCCTGGATATTAGATTTTGCAGAATCTTCGGTTACATCATCAGCACTTTTTTTAATTAAATCCATCCCACAAATAGGACAGGCACCGGGACCATCCTTGTGAACCTGCGGGTGCATTGAACAAGTCCAGTATTCTTTTTCATTTTTATTTGAATTATCTGAATTAGAACATGCAGATACAAATAATAACATAAGTGTTAATGGAATTAAAAGATATTTATACTTTTTCATTTTGTTAGTTTCCTTTCAAAGTCGAGATTTTTTTTAGATCAGTACCAACCATCATTTCTATTTCTGCAAGTGCCATTTGCACATCTGCTTTAGACATGTAATAATTCATCTCCTGCATCAACAACATTCGATATGAATCTATTACTGAAGAGATACTTGTTTTACCATTTTGATATGCCGTTGTTTGAGATTCACTTGCACTTGTGTAAGCAGGAATCACTTTTTTATCATAAAGTTCAGCAAGTTCATTTGCAGTGCTATATTTAACAAGTGCTTCTTTAAGTTGTGCTGTCATTTCACGCTGCATATCCAATCTTTGATTTTCAATGCTATTTATTCCTGCAGAAAGTTCTTCTTCCTTGGAATTGATTTTACCAACTGACCAGGGTGCAAAGGGAAGATTTATAGAAAACATTAATGAATACATTATTTCTGTTTTGGGATCAAGCATTGTCATATCAGATTGAGAGGTTAGTATCATTCCTCTCGGCATTCTCATTAACATACCCTGAACCATTAAATCCGGAATTAATTCTTTATTGTTTGCATTTATCATTGCCTTGTTCATTTCAATCATATTGTTCATCCTGGCCAGCGTAGGATTTGATTCAGTAAGTATTTCTTCAAGATGAGATTGAGATAAATTCAATGAATCATCAGGTAAGTTTTCTTCTGCAAATAAATTTGTAGAATTAAGATTACGCCCAAGCAGTTTATTCAATTTATAGATTTCTGCCTCTCTTTGTTTTTCAAAAATTAAAAGCTGTGTTTCATCGGATGAAATTTCACTCTGAACTGTTAATAAATCTGCCTGAGTAATTTTATTGGTATAAAATGATACCTGTAATGATTTTACAAATTCATTTAACAATACAATATTCTTTTTTTGAATTTCTATTTTTCTATCTGCAAGCCACAAGCTATAATAAGACATTTTAATTTGGGCGATTAGATTTATTTTGTAGTCATTAAAATTATCTTTTTCAACCAGCGTATTTTTATTTTCAACTTCAGCCATTGCGCTAAGTTTTCCACCGATTGGAAACATTTGTGATAGAGCAATACTGTTTGAGATAGATTTATTCAGAATATCATATTCTTTAATTGGTACCTGCGAAAATTCCACTGAAAGATTTGGAGGTGGTAAATTGTTCACAGATTTACTTCTATATTCTGAAACTTTAATATTTGATTCCAATGATTTTAGTTTTGGATTATTCGCTAAAGCTTCAATTATTAATGAATCAACAGATTGACTGTACATTTTTTGATTCGAAATTAAAATCAATGTGAAGATTATAATAAAGATTATCGAACTTGATTTAGCAAATAAATTTTTGAACAGAGTATTTTTAATTTTTGATTTTATTTGTTTCATTTTACTCTCCTTCTTTCATCCAATCAGACATTTTTGACAACTCAAGTTTACCTTTCTTTAAGGCTCGTTCCTTCATTATGGCAAAAAGTATTGGAGTTACAATTAAAACGTGTATTGCAGAAGTTAATAATCCACCAATGAGTGGAGTTGTTAATGGTTTCATAACATCGGATCCTGTACCTGTTGCCCACATAACGGGGATCAATCCTACCATTGAAGTTCCAACTGTCATAAGTTTTGGTCTAAGTCTCAGTACAGAACCTTCTACTGTAGCTTCGTAGATATCCTTACTAGTTAACGGTCCTCTTAATCCTTTTTTGTGATCGCGGATTCGTTTATCTAATGCCTCGTGTAAATAAACAACCATTACAACACCAGTTTCAACTGCCACACCGTACAAAGCAATAAATCCAACCCAAACAGCAACAGAAAAATTATACCCTAGTATATAAATCATATACATCCCGCCAATTAATGCAAATGGTACTGATAACATTACAACACCGGCTTCCATATAATCTTTAAGTGTCATATATAATAGCACAAAAATTATTAGGAATACTACCGGCATGATTATTTGAATCGTTTGTTGTGCTCGAACTTTACTTTCATACTGACCGCTCCAGCTATAACTATATCCAGCAGGAAGTTTAAGATTTTCGTCAATCACTTTTTTAGCATCAATCATCACATTACCCATATCACGTCCCCGTGTATTCATAAAAACGATTGAACGTAACATACCATTTTCACTGCTTATCATTGGCGGACCAGCAAGAATCTTAACATCTGCTAGTTCTGAAATTGGGAGATATGTAATTGAATTCTGCTGTGTTGATAATAATGAAATAATTTTATCACTATCGATTGTTTTACTGCTGTTTATATC
>DASVGS010000265.1:0-21806 GCA_036379435.1 Ignavibacteriaceae bacterium | reverse complement strand
GATGAAGTCATCAAACAGTTCAATTTTAACTTTATCTTTATCTTCTAAAAGCGATTTTGTAAGGATGTAATCGAGATTGTTTTTCTTAAGCTTGGAAATAAAAGATGTGACAACTTCAAAAACATTTTCTTTTGTAATATTGGCTATTATTCCGATTAACATGGTTTTCTCAAAGTTGTTTTTGAACAGATCTAAATTACAATATTTTGATGAGAAAAGTTGATTGGTACCGGAGTCTATTAAATAAATTACTGCTATATGGTGCAGAATATAATTGCAAGTATGGATAACTATTTATTTAACAAACTTTCATAGACAGTCTTTGTTTCGATAGCGGTTTTTTGAAATGAAAATTTTAAACGTTGTGCTGATCCCTTTTTTATCAATTCCTGTCTTAATTCATTACTAAATATAACGGAAGAAATTTTATCTCTCATATCATCAATGTTTTCGGGATTAAAATAAATTGCCGCATCACCACCTACTTCGGGTAGTGAGCTTGTATTGCTTAAAACAACCGGGCAATCACAATTCATTGCTTCTAAAGCAGGGATTCCAAATCCCTCGTACAGCGATGGAAAAACAAAAGCCAGTGCTTTTGAGTAAAGAAAGATCAAAGATTTATCATCAGCGTTTTTATAAATTATTTTGTTCTTAAGTTTTTTACTTTCAAATAATTTTAATTCATTAGAATTAAAATTACCACCACCTGCTGCTATTAAATAAAGTTCAGAATTATTTATTAGTAATGGTTCAATTGCTGATAAGAAATTGTTGAAGTTTTTATAATAATTTCTATGTCCTACATAAAGTAAATACTTATCGGGAATATCAAACATATTGTTTTCAAGATCATTCTGCTTTTCTATTGATGCAGCAAGATAAACCACTTCAATTTTATCGGATGGAATGTTGTAAATATTAATCAGATCAGTCTTTGTGTTTTCTGAGATTGCAATAATCTTTTCCGCCCTGAACAATAAAAGTTTTTTGTACTCTAATGTTTTATCAATTGAGTTAATGATTTCAGGATATTTTTCATGTATGCAATCATAAACCGTAATAACAAATGGTTTATTACTTATGTGCTTCAAAAAGTACGGATTGTAATACGTCGGGTGAAAGATATCATAATTACTATTTTTAATTATGGGAATTGTTGACTTACGATTGATGCAATCAAGTATAGTACGTTTAAAGTAAAAATTATTTCCTGGAATAAATTGCTTTACATTAATGCTATTATCCTGATTTATATAAAAATTATTTGAATACTTAAGAGAGAGATTAACATCTACATCCGGCAGCTTTTTAAGTTCATTAATTAATTGAAAATGATAACGCGAAACTCCTCCATATTCCTGCTGTGTAAAACACTGATGGTCATAAAGTATTCGCATAATTTTGACTTTTATTTCGACTAATGATTAAAAAGGTTTAGCTATGGTTTCTTAAATCTAAATGATCGCTAAAAGTTTTACTCTTCATAATCATCTTAACTAACTGCAGTGGTCCATAATTTCTGATTTTTTTTAATAAGATAATTTTACTTCTGCTAAATTTTTTCTTGGTAAGTAATTGGATACCATCAATATTGTAATAATTAAGATTAAACATTTGAGCCAAGTGAGAAAAAGTTTTAGAAGAGTAAAAAGTAATATGCTGCCCATGATCAAATCCATAATACCACCATTTTAAATCGGGCACATCAGCAGGCAATAATTCAGTAGATAAAGCAATTGATTCGGAAAGTGTAAGCATTTTTTCAATTTCTGCATTGGGATTTTCAAGATGTTCAAAAACTTCAAATGCTGTTAAGAGTTCAAACTTTAAATTTGTTTCTAAATTATACTCAAATCCATTTGCCAATAAGTTTTGTGTATATGGATCGTTCCAATAAAAATCAAAACCTATATCCCGCATTAGCCTGGTAAACACACCATAACCTCCCGCATAATCAAGATATCTAGCGTATTTATCAAACTCAAAAAAAAGTAAAACAGAAATTATTTGCGAAAAATATAAATTGCGTGAAAGCAATCCTGTGTCTGAAAGATTGATAGTTCTTGAGTACGCTTCATCGAGCCAGTAGGGTTTTTCGGTGAAAAGTACATCACATTTGCTGCACTTAAAGTAACTCACATTATATTTATTCAAAACCTTGGCATCAAAAACTTTTAAGGCTTCGGTATTGCAAATACGGCAATTCATTTATTCCAGATTCCACTTGCTTTATTATTAATAATTTTATGATACTGTATTGGTGCCCAGCAGGATGCAATTAAAAGACACAGATTTGTTGCAACAATTACACCTGTTATGCCCAAATGTAAATTTTTAGCCAATAAAATAGAAAGCGGGATGTTTAGACTTGCCATAAAAATAGAAGAATACAATTGAAGACGAACTTTTCCCACTCCATTTAGAAAATATCCAAATATATTGTTCCAGTTTGCTATTATAACAAAAACACCGGTAAACAAAGACAGAAAAAATGGAACTTCAACTTCAGGGCCGATCCATATTTTATATACAAAATTAGAAAGTATAACCATTGCAACCGTTATAATAGAAAGTACAAACCAAATAAAAATTAATTTTCTGATTGAATTTTTTATCCAATCATATTCATGTTTTACATATGCTTCCGTAAAAGCAGACCAGAATGGTGCAAGTGCAACGTTAAAGACCAATGGTACCATATAAAAATATTTATATGCAATGTTATAAGTAACTACAGGTTCCGGACCAAACAACTGGGTTATAATCATGTTATCAGTTGTAAATACAATTAAACTGGATATTTGAATTATAAAAAACTGCATCCCGAGTTTTACCAGGCCTGATGAGTATTTAAAGTTTACATATTTAAAAGATGGTGAAATCAATTTATACTGATTATTGAAAAAGTAAATTGAAGCAAGTATAAATACTATTACGGGAACAGCACTTGATACCAAAGCAAAAAGCATTAAAGATTTTTTACCCGTATGAGATAATAATAAAACCAAAACTAAAGTTAGAGTATTTACAATTAAGCTTAATGCCCCATTTAATGCTGGTCTTTGATCTGCATTTATAATAGATGTTAGAAGTTTTAATAAAAACTGAATTAAGAAAAGAATTATTACATATAGTACAAGAGAGTTTAAAAGATTAAAGTAGGATTCGGGTGCATTTAAAATATAAGTCCAATTAAGTAATCCATGAATTGAAAAATAAATAATAAATGCCGCAAATATTCCAATTGCAAAAACTGTATGTCCTGTACTTACATAAATTCTTGCCAGTTTAAAATCCTTAACTGCATAAGCTTCAGCAAGCTTGTTACGCAATCCATTGCCAATACCAAAATCCAGATTGATTAACCAGCTAAGCATTGAGGCAAGAGTTAACCAGATACCATAATCCTTATTTCCAAGATAATCCAATGTAACAGGCACTAAAGCCATTATAGAAAAAAAGTTAAAAACGTGAAGTACAAAAAGGATTATTATATTCTTTTTAGCTAAATCGGATCTTGAAGAATCTTTGAAGTTGAAAAGCTCATTTAGTTGAATATTTACAATCGGAATTTTCAATCAGATATGACCAATTTATTAATGTTAAAAATCATATTTTTAGCTTGCTCTCAAATATAATTATTGTTGAAGATAAATCTTCTAATATTAAATAAAATGAATTACATAATAGCCGTAAACACATATAATCGTCCTGTAGAACTGGTATTACGATGTCTGGAAAGCTGTCTTAGACAAGAAATAAAACCTATCAAAATTATTTTAATAGATCAGAACGAAAGTGCACTAGCATTACCCGATAAGATTATCTCCAACCCATTGATAAAAGTTACCAGAGTAAATAAAAAATCAATTTCTGAGGCCAGAAACTCTATAACAATTCCTGCCGGAACCGACTGGATTTTCTTTTGCGATGATGATGGTTTTCCTGATAACAATTATTCTTCTTTGTTGAGTGAAATTCTAATTAAGAATCCCAAACTTGATTTGATTGGCGGTGTGTATCTTCGTGAAGACAATAAGGATTACTATACATCCAGACAGAAAATGAAAGGTGGAATAAAAAGTTTTATCGACACAAAAAAAATAATGGGCTCAAACCTTGTAGTTAGAGCAAATGTTTTTGATGAACTTGGCAGATTTAGTCCGGATTTTGGTGTAGGTGCTTTTTGGGGTGCGGGTGAAGAAACTGATTTAGTTTGGAAAGCATACTTTAAAAACAAAGAAATAGATTTTTTTCATGAACTAATTATTTATCACCCGCCAATGTTAAGCCGGTCTTTGGGCGATGAAATTAAAAAATCTTATAATTATGGTGTGGGTAAAGCTGGACTTGTAGCTAAGTGGTTGTTTAAGCGAGGTAAACTTATCGTGCTTTATGAATTTTTTGAAATGTTCGCAATTCCCGCAATAAATATTTTTATCGGAATATTTACTTTAAACATAAAAAAAATAATAGCAAGCATAGCGGCAATTACAGGAAGAGTATCGGGTTTGATTAAAGGATTGTTTTATAAATTTGTCTAACGATAGTGTTTTACCTGTTTCAGTTTTTTTAAAATTGATTTGCCTCCGGATTGCACAAGTAACTTTCTGATAATATATAAACTGTATCTTATAAAGTAGCCGGTCATATTTTTTAAGGTAAAATATTTCTCTGATTTCAAAACAGAATAACATTCTTTAATTGAATCAATTTCTCTGATAACAGATATCCCCTCTCCATCCATCTTTACAACGGCTTCTTCATTAATATAATAACCAATTAATTTTTTCTTTTCCATTCTTACTACAAGGTCAAAATCCATAGCATATTTAAGTTGTTTCTTAAAAGTTCCAACTTCATCAAATATTTTTTTTCTAACAACCATAGTCTGATGATTATATGGCATTCCTCTTCCAACATTTTTCATTTGGGGTTTTATAAATAATTCAGCTCCCAATTGATCACAAAAAATAATATTTGAATGTACAAAAGCTATTTTGGGATTTTTATCCAGAAATGAATTGGCTTTGTTTAAATAATCCTTTGATATCAAAACATCGCCGGAGTTAAGAAATAAAATATAATCACCGGAACTAAGTTTTATTCCTGTATTAAATGCATCGGCAATACCTTCATCCTTTTCTGAAATAGATTTACCGGAATAATGCTCAAGAAACTCTTTTGTTTTTTTACAATCACCGCCATTAATTACAACCGACTCAACAATTTCTGACTTGGGAATTGAATTGAGAGTTTTAACTAACTGATCAAAATTATTATAAGTAATGGTTATAATTGATATCATTGATAAAAATTATTGTTTTGTTGTTAAAATTTACTCACACAACTCTATAATTGAAAGTAACCGAATTGTAGTATTCTTAGTTATAAAATTTATATTTTTGATTAAGTATTAATTAAGTATAAAGTAAACGTTTTGAAAACTGCAATTGTACATGAATGGCTGGTAAATTATGCCGGCTCTGAAAAAGTTGTTGAATCTTTTACAAGCATTTGGCCAAGTGCAGATGTTTTTACTTTAGTAGATTTTTTAGATGACGATTTAAGAAAAATCATCTTAAAAGGTAAAAAGACAAAAACAACATTTATTCAGAAGTTACCTTATGCAAAAAAACAGCACCGTAAATATTTACCTTTGTTCCCGCATGCAATCGAATCTTTTAATCTCAAGAATTATGAATTAATAATTTCAAGTTCACATTCTGTAGCAAAAGGTGTACGAACAAAAAAGAATCAGCTTCATATTTGTTACTGCCATACACCAATGCGATATGCCTGGGATGAAGCAGAGTATTACTTAAAGGAAGCAAAATTAGATTCTGGTATTAAAGGATTTATTTCTCATCTTGTTTTAAAGTACTTACAAAAATGGGATGTAAAATCTTCAAAAAACGTGAACTACTTTATTGCAAATTCACAGCACATAGCAAATAAAATAAAAAGGATTTATAATCGGGATGCAGATGTAATATACCCTCCTGTTGATGTTAATAAATTTTCAGTAACTACCGAGAAAGAAGATTTTTATTTAACTGCTTCAAGATTGGTACCGTATAAAAGGATGGATTTAATTGTTGATGCATTTGCAAAAATGCTTGATAAAAAATTAGTTGTAATTGGCAGTGGACCGGAAAAGGAAAAAATTCTTGCTAAAGCTACTCCAAATGTTGATGTAATTGGTTACCAGGATTTTGAAAGTTTACGTGATTATATGCAAAAAGCTAAAGCCTTTGTTTTTGCGGCTGAAGAAGATTTTGGAATTATTGTTGTTGAAGCTATGGCTTGCGGAACACCGGTTATAGCCGGTAATTATGGCGGAACCGCAGAGTCTGTTATAGATGGCGTGACAGGTATATTATTTAAGAAGCAGGATGTTGATTCTATTGTTGAAGCTGTAAAAAAATTTGATGTTATTTCTCATTCGATAAACTATCGGGAAATAAGATTGCACTCTGAAAAGTTTAGCAGAGAAATGTTTGAAGAAAAAATTAAATCATACACTGATGAAAAGATCAAACTTTTTAAGACGAATAAAAAGTAGATAATCAAATGATCGTAAACCAAAAATCTATTTACACATCCAGACTAATTTCAGATCTAATTTTAATCAATCTATCATTTGTACTTTCTGCAATTTTTGCTCAGTCATTAGATATCCTTCTTGACCGCAATTATATGTTTATCCTGCTGCTTTTACTAAACATCATCTGGTTTATTAATACAAACCTTACAGGATTTTACAGTGATTTTTTTACAAGATCGTTTTCATTTCAGTTTTTTAGTATTCTAAAAAGTGTCCTTATTCAGGTTGGCACAACGGTGTTGTTCATATTTTTATCTAAAGAAAATCTATTTACCAGAAATTTTATTGTCTTCTACGGACTATTTTTAACTGTAACAATAAGTCTGCGAACCGCTGCTTTTAAATACGTAATGATTTCACTAAGGAGAAAAGGTAAAAACATAAGAAACCTTTTAATTATTGGAGCCGGTGAAGTTGGACAAAGTTTTAAGGAAACAATAATAAATAATCCGGATTTTGGTTATCATTTTACCGGGTTTCTTGATGATGCAATTAAAGACGAATCAGTTGTTGGAACCGTTGAACAACTTGATGGTAAACTAAAGCAATTAGAAATTGAAGAAGTGGTTATTACTTTGGGCTCACGACCTACTGAATTACTTGATGAGATTATAAGAATCTGTAATATTAACGCTGTAAGAGTTCATATCATTCCGGATTATTTCAGGTTTCTGTCAAGTAGATTTCAAATAAGTACCATTGGAAATTTTCCAATCATCACAGCAAGGCAGGAACCTTTGGAAGAAGCGAACAGAAGATTTCTTAAAAGATCTTTTGATATTTTATTTTCATTGATTGTAATTGTGTTTGTTTTTAGCTGGCTTTATCCAGTAATTGCTTTATTGATAAAATTAACCTCCAGGGGTAAAGTATTGTTTATTCAAAAAAGGATTGGGGTAAAAAATGAAATGTTTAATTGTTATAAATTCCGAACACTCACTGAGGAATCATCAAACGAAAGTGAAACATTTAATCCTGTTTTGGAGGGCGATAAAAGGATTACAAACGTTGGTAAATTTTTAAGAAAATCTAATATAGATGAACTGCCGCAATTCTTTAATGTCTTAAAAGGTGATATGTCGGTTGTTGGTCCCCGCCCGCATGCAATTCCTTACCAGGATATGTATGGAAAAATATTTGAAGAAATAAAAATGCGGCATAATGTACGTCCAGGTATAACCGGCTGGGCACAGGTAAACGGGCTGCGCGGTGATGTTGAGGATTTTGAGGAAAATAAAAAAAGAACTTTACTAAGAATGAAATACGATCTTTGGTACATTGAAAACTGGACAATGAGGTTAGATATCCAGATTATTTTAATGACTATCTGGCAAATGATAAAAGGCAATACTAAAGCTGTTTAAGTCTTTTCTCACGGAAGTTTATATTCGTACAACTCTTCTTTTTTATCAGAAACAACAAAAACTTTTTTATTCACATAATCAACAACCAAGCCCTCTGGTTGATCAACATTAATTTTATACTCTTTAATAAGTCTGCCATTAAAATCAGTTTGAATAATCATTTCGGATTCATCACTAAGTATCCAAAGCGTGGTGTCTTTAACAGATAAAAATATATCTGAGTAATCATCTGCAAGATTCAACTCTTTTCTAAAAATCTCATTAAAATTATCATCCGTTTTAATTAACAGACCGGGATGTTTTTCATTAAGCAAATAAAAGTTTTTATTAATCGGATCATAACATATGCCCTCCAAACCTTCATTTAAATTTCCATGTAAATCAAACTTTTTCCTTTTGATTTCTCTGCCCGAAGTATCTACTATTACAATTTCCCGGGTGCGTTCCAGAATTACGGCAAGTCTTTCTGAATCGAATACAGTGATACCTTCCAAATCTTCACCATTTATAAGAAATGAAGTAATTATATTCCCTTTTAAGTTTAATTTATAAACTTTGCTGTTGCTATCGCTAACTGCCCAAAAAAAATCTTTTTCAAATGAAAATGCAAGTCCGGAAGGTTCTGGAACATTAATAGGCGACATTTTTTGCAGTGAAAGATTTTCCGGGATTGGTGTTTGTTTCCCGTTAGTATTACATTTGTAAAGAGTTATTATTGATAGAATGATAATAAAAGTAATTGCACAATTTTTGATTATAAGTTTTATATCTGATTTAATTTTGAGCATTTTCATAAATATATTTCAAAATATTATTTTTAAGAGAGTTATAATATAATGTTTGGAACCCAGTTTTTTGAAAGGAGCGATACCTAAATGATGCTAAGTGAAGGATTTTTCCGATTATCGGCAATGGCGGGTGTATTAATCATACTACTTGTTCTTTTGTTTGGTTATCTTTTTTTTGAGCCCTTTTTAACTGAAGAAACCATCTCAATAAAAGTTATAAATAAAGCTAAATTTGGACATGAGGTAGGCAAATACTTCGTTTTTACAGATGATGAGGTTTTTTATAACTCGAATAATTACTATCAAAGTAAAGAAAATGCAGCTGAATTAGACCAAAAGATTTATCCTGGTGCAACCTATAAAGTAAAAGTTGTAGGTGTTTATCTTCCCTGGCTGCCACGATTTAGAAATATCACCAAAATCCTTGCAATTAATGGTGTACCCGAAGTTGAGAGACCAAGTTTATCAAATTAGCACTCAGTTTTCTCAAACATTTTTATTATTTTACAATTGACAATTAAATTAATTTATTAATATATAAGGGGATCTTATATGGCAGTTCTGATAACTGATGAATGTATTTCTTGCAACGCTTGCGAAGTAGAATGCCCTAATAATGCAATATACGGCGCGGGAGATTCTTGGTTACTGGGTGGTGAATCGTTTGAAGCTTTAAATTCAGATCATACATATATTGCTCATGATAAGTGTACTGAATGTGTTGGTTTTTATGATGAACCTCAATGTATTCCTGCTTGTCCTACTGAAGCAATAATTATGGATTCTGAAAGAGTAGAAACTAAAGAACAATTAATGGCTAAGAAAGAACATTTAGATAAAGTTGGAAGATAATTTTTTCCAGAATTAAACAAAGGGAGTCTTAGGCTCCCTTTTTTATTTTAAATAAATTTGAAAAAAAAATCATGAATAATATAGTTTAAAGACTATTTCTTTTTCTTTATCGATTTCTTTTGTGGACTGCAGTATTTTTTGATCATTTCATACGCATCAAAATAACCGCGCTCGCCTGCTCTTTTAAAATCTAAACAAGCCTTCTCATTTTCACCTAAAGCAATTTCCGTAATCCCTCTGTAATAATACGCTCTTGCTGATGTTGAATCAATTCTAAGAATGGAATTATAATTGTCAAACGCTCCCTTATTATCATCAAGTTTCAATTTTGCTTCTGCCAGTATGAATAACGTATTTGTGTTTGTTGAATCAATTAATAATGAGTTTTCATAATCTTCAACAGCTCCGGGAAAATCACCAAGCAGCATTTTTTCATTTGCTCTATTATAGTATGCAATGCCATCCGTAGTATCAAGTACTAAAGCCTTTGAATAATTATCAATTGCAAGTTTACTATTTCCCATTATCGCATAAATGTTTCCGATATTTACATATGTGTTCGGATTATGCTGATCATATTTAACAGCTTTAGTATAATATTCCAAAGCAAGCTGATTTTCGCCATTCAAGTACTCCAGATACCCTAAATCAAAAAGTAAATCGCCGGATTCTGAATTTAATTCATAGGCATCTCGTAAATCCTGTTTTGCAGATTCAAGTTTGTTATACTCTAAAAATAATTTACCTCTTAGATGAAGTGCATTAAAAGTTGATTTAAGAGCCAACGATTTATTTAAATCATCCAGAGCTAAGTTTTTATTACCAACTTTATAATTTGCTTTAGCTCTTAAAACATAAAAATCAGGCTGATCATTTTGAATTTCTATTGCTCTGTTAATAAAGGTTAATGCTGTTTGATATCTGCCCTGATTGTAGGCTTCTTCTGCTGAAGTATATTCAGTTAATTGCTCCGAAACAGAACAACTTATCAGCAGTAATCCTAAAAACAAATAAATTGAAAGCAAATTTATTTTTTTCATTTCAAATAATTATATCTCTTTTAAGTTGTTCTTATCCAAAAAATATTCAATTATAGTTTCGGCATCTCTAAGCGGATCATTATCAATGCCTGTTTCAAAATTCTGATCAACTTTTATTGTTAATCTTTCTGCAGCTTCTTTTATATAATTTGGGATTGATGCATCTTTTTGAAGATGTGTTAACATACTCATTGCAGAATCTCCCCAATCTTTTTTTGGATTGAATTCGAGCCATAAACTTATTGCAAAAAAGCAACCACGACGGGCACAGACTCTTGCTTTTCCTATATTTCCGTTTTGTTTCGCAATTTCACCGACCTGAATTTCAGCATGCGCTGTTGTATACATTATATCTCTATAAGATGGCATATATTAATCAAAAAATGTTTTTCGTTCTGGGTTAATTAAATGCAGCTTAATTTCATTTATATGCTTATCATTAGTACGGTTTAATGATAAGATTGGAAGATGTTCCAAATCAAAAAACTGAACATCGATAGTTTCATCACTTATTTTTGCCTCTCCACCAATCAGTTCACAAAGAAAAATTATTTTGAATGCATGAAAAAATTCCAATCGACCTCCAACCCGGTTTGCATCAAAGACTCCAATAACCTTAATTGGATTTACATCATATCCGCTTTCTTCTTTACATTCTCTTATTGCCACTTCTGATGGGACATCACCAACATCCGCCCATCCACCGGGCATAGCCCAACAATTATCAGTTGTTTCCTGCACGAGCAAAATTTTGTTATCCTTAATTACTGCAGCACGTACATCAATCTTTGGGGTAGCATAACCGGGATGGTCCATCAAAATTTTTTGCACGGATTCTTTTTGTAAATCAGTATGATGTTCAATTATTTCAGCAGTAATTTCGGTTAATCTTTTATAACGGTTTTTTTCATAATCGGTAACTGCAAATGCAGAGCCAGTTTGTGCAAGCTGCTGGATTTCCCTTGCTACCCGAAGCCAATTGAATTCTAAATTATTTTTTTTCATAAAATTTTGTCATTCCGCAATTGATCCGGAATTTGTTTTATTATTGTGAGATTCCTGCCATTGCGGGAATTATACTAAGTCAAAATGGATTTGTTGCCCAAATAGTCACTTCAGGAATAAATCCTCTGTCATCCATTTCTAATGCAGAAACAATTGTGTGCGCAATTTCCAATGGACGCAATTTATTTTTTACTTCATCACGTTCAACCCGATCAAGATTACCAAAAGCAGTGGTTACTTCACTTGGATTAACAAGTATAACACGAACATTATATTTTCTTAATTCTGCCTGCCAGCATTGCGTCATTCCTCGCAAAGCAAATTTTGAAGATGCATACACAGTTCCGTTTGCAAATCCTTTGGTGCCAGCTGTAGATGCTATGTTTATTATGTTACCAGATTTTTGTGTCTTAAAAAGTTTTGCGGCTTCGCTAGCCATTAAAGCTGCACCAAAAACATTAACATCATAAACTCTGCGGAAAGATTTCAAATCAATATCAGATAATTCTTTCCAGGAATCCCCTATGCCGGCATTATTAATTAGGCAATCAAGTTTTCGGAATTGCTGCAGAAATAATTCATAAGTTTTATGTATATCACTTTCTAAAGAAACATCAGCATGGATTGGGAATGCATTAATTTCCCCGGCTGTTTTTTCAAGTTTGGATTTATCTCTGCCGGTTATTGCAACTTTTCCCCCTTTCTCAATCAGAAGTTTTGCAGTTGATTTTCCAATTCCGGCGCTACCACCGGTAACCAGAAATGTTGAATCCTTAATGTTCATTTCATCCTCTTTTTTATTGCAAAGTTAAGGAGAAAGAGAAATTAAAAGAAAGGGACTTATACTTCTAAAAAACACAGCAATGTTCAGTTACATCATCATAGTTATAATTTAAAAACAAAGTTTAAATTATTTTAATTTTGATCTATTAATTTCTATTCAAGATATTTTTTTGCAATAAAATGTAAAGCCGTAAAATCAAAAAGACTTTCCAGCTTGGTAATAATATCAAATTTATCATCAAAAATTCCCATCGAATGAAGTTCCTTTAAAACGTGGTGAGCGCCTTCCCTAACAAAAACGGATTCACTATTATTTACAAGTTCATTCATCAATGGTTTTATTGCAGGTTTGCCAATTCTGATTAGTCCTTCTGCAGCAATCCAGCGAACGTCAAATTTATCGTCCTTTAGTGCAGAAATAAGTATAGGAGTTCCAAGAGGATCTCCAATTTGTTCAATTGCTTTAATCGCTTCCCAACGAACGATATGTTTAGGTGAATTTTGCAGTTCTAACAGATAATCAATAGCATCAGCACCAAGTTCAACTATTTTCTGTCTTGCAATTCTTCTTACTATTCCATTGTCACTGGAAAGATCATTTATAAAATCAGAAATATTTTTGTTTGTTACTACAGCCATATTAAATCCTTTGCTTTAATATTAATTAAATTAATTTTCTCCAATTAGAAATTTTAGATTCCTCATTAAGCAAAAAATAAACTCCAACTTTTATCAAATCCTCTATAACAAACCAGATTAAACAATATATCCAAACCAGACCGGCAGTTTGCCAACCAATTGGATACATAAATAAACCTTCTGCAGCAATAATGGTTGCAACTATTTGAGTTAAAACTACAGCACCGAATAATTTAGCGGAAGGTTTTTTAGTCCAGAAAAATCCTTTTGTTCTTGCTACAAAAACGGTTAAGTGGCCTGCAAGTGATAGTTTCAAATAAATCATTGTTTGCAGGAATTCTTTTGGCAAATGATAAACAACATCACCGATATAAAATAATCCAAAAGATTCTATTACACCTAACACTCCAAGTGAAATTGCAATTGTAAATACCAGTGGCATATTCCATTTTACAGGAGTACTGGATCCTTTGACGCTGTCATATGCAATGGAAAGTATGGCACCATCATTAAGCAAAGCTAATAGCACTATCATTACGCTTGTTACTGGATAAAAATTAAAAACAAGAATAGATAAAGTCATAAAAAAAAGTATCCGAACAGTCTCAGTAATTCTATAAATCACATAACTATTCATTCTCTGAAAAATTTTTCTACTTTCTCTAAGAGCATCAATGATTACTGATAAACCCGGTGAGAGAAGCACAATATCTGCTGCGGCTTTAGCTGCGTCTGTTGCACCTGATACAGCAATGCCACAGTCTGCTTTTTTAAGAGCGGGAGCATCATTAACCCCATCCCCTGTCATTCCCACTATATTCTTTTTTCTTTGAAGAACTTCAATTATATGATATTTATGTTCGGGAAATACTTCCGAAAATCCATCGGCTTTTTCTATCTCATCATCAATAGAGCTTTTATTTAATGGATTTGCATCCGTAAATAATTTTGCATCCAATATATTTTTTCCCAGACCTAATTGGTTTGCAGTTTCAATTGCAATAGCTCTTTGATCACCCGTTGCCATTTTAATTTTTACACCATAATCTTTTGCGGCTTTTATGGTTGATTTTGAATCTTCTCTCGGCGGATCAAATAAAGAAATAATTCCCATAAACTGCCAATCGTAATTATCGTTGGTTCTGGCTACTCCTAACGATCTAAATCCGCGCGAAGCGAACTCGTTTATTTTTTTATTTACTTCAGTTTCAATTTCTAATTTGTTCTTTGGAAGTGAAAGAATTACTTGTGGAGCCCCTTTAGAAACCCTGAACTTTTTTCCATCTTTATTTGTAATTAATGCTTCGGTTCTTTTTTTAACCGGATCAAATGGATCAAAACTTTCAATTTTATAATCATTAATAACATTTTTATCAGAGAGTCCTTTAAAAATGGTATTATCAATTTGGTCCTGATCATCTTTTTCAGAAGCAAGGGCAGCAAATAGAATTAGATCTTCTTTCGTAACATCTTTGTTTAGATAACATTCACCAAGAGATAATTTATTTTGTGTCAAGGTTCCTGTTTTATCGGATATAAGAATATTTATCCCTGCAAGTTCTTCAATAGATGATAGTTTTCTTACAACGGCATTTTTTGCAGAGAGCAATTTAGCGCCAACTGCCATTGTAACTGATAAGACGGTAGGCATGGCAACCGGGATTGCGGCAATTGTTAACACAAAAGAAAATTTCAAAATTTGCAGAAACGGATCACCCCTGAAAATAGAAGTAAATAAAATTATTGCAACTAATATTATCGCAACTATTATTAAATAATTGCCGATTTTTAATACAGCCTTTTGGAAATGACTAACATTATGAACTCCCTCAATAAGCATAGCTGTTTTACCGAAGTAAGTTCTGGTTCCTGTTGATTTTACTTCAGCCTCAGATTCTCCCTGTTTTACAACCGAACTTGAATAAATTAAATCGTTTATTTTTTTGTCCGCTGGTAAAGATTCACCCGTAAGTGCTGACTCATCAATTTTAAGATTTCCTGGATCCATCAAAATGCAATCTGCTGGAATAATATCTCCTAATTTAAGTTTGATTAAATCGCCAGGAACCAATTCACTTGCATCAATCACTTTCCATTGACCATCTCTTTTAACCCTGGATTTAAGTGCAAGATTTTTCTTTAAAGCTTTAATTGCACTGTCAGCTTGATGCTCTTCAATAAACCCAACTAGAGCATTAACTAACAAAAGAGCAGTAATAATTATTAAATCGGTGTAATCCTGAATAATTGCTGAAAGAATAATCGCGGCTTCAATCATCCACGGAATAGGCCCCCAGAGATAGCTTAGGAATTTTAAGATTGGAGATTGAGTTTTTTCAATCAGTTCATTTGAGCCGTATTGGTTTAAAAGTTTATTGGCTTCAACGGTAGTGAGACCATTCGTTGACATTTTTTAATTGCCTGTATGTTTTTAGTTTTAATTTTCATAACCTGATTTGAAAACTAATGTAACATAATTTCTGTCAACTTTCATTGATATAAAAACATTAATGCAAAATGTTTGTTTATTATCACTTTAAATAAATCATTTTCTTTATTTCAATATTAGTATCGGTTTTTAATCTGTAAAAATACACTCCCGATGATAAATTGCTTGCATCAAATTTTGCTTCGTAAATTCCGGCAGATTTGTATTCATCAACAAGTGTTTTTACTTCCCTGCCAAGTAAATCAAAAACTTTAATGGATACAAATTGATAGCTATTAATTGCATATCTAATACTTGTACTTGGATTAAACGGATTCGGATAGTTTTGTTCAAGATTAAAATTAATCGGTTTTACTATCGGATCTGAGGATGTTGTTTCAAGTTCATTGTACCATAAACCATCATTTGTTGCAGCCCAAATTTTATTATCGTTGATATAAAGATTTCTCAGAAACAGAAACTGATGGTCCAGAATATTCCAGTTGATGCCAAAGTCATCCGAATACCATACAAAAAAATCATTACCGCTTGCGCGCGTATAGCCGGCGTATATCCTGTTATTATTTTTAACAAAACACACAACTGATATATCCATTGCGGAGATGCCAACAGAATCAAATGAATTTCCTTCATCAATACTTTTATAAATACCAAACCTGCTGCCGGAAAAAACAATATCGCCGGTGGAAAGAAAAGCATTTGGCGTTGTATAAATACCACCCGGTGTCTGGATCCTTTTTTCAATCCACTCCGGTGAACCCTTTGGACGAAGATAGTAATAACCGCTTGCACCAGCACTTACAATTAAGTTCTTATTTGTTACAGCAATATCATTAATCGTCCACGCAATTTGGGAAGGAAGGTTTTGATTGTATTCATGCCATTCATTAGTATTATTAAGTAAATAATAAACTCCACCTCCATCGGTAGCATAAAAAACTGTATCACCGGATAAAACAAATTTTTTAGCATAATATGCAAAATCCATTAAACCAAGATTAAATGATTGCCAGGACATTCCATTATTAGAACTTATAAAAACTCCGCTGCCGTAAGTTCCCGCAAATAGTTTTCCTTCATATTTAAATAACGCAGTTATTTCTATTGGTTGGTTTGTTACGATTGAAGCTTCCCATGTTTGTCCTTTATCCCTGCTGATATAAAGTGAATCACCACCCACATAAATATCATTATTATCAAAAAGAACTGAATAAATAAATGGAGATGTTATCTGCTCAACTTTATTCCATTGTGCAAAATACTGTGATGAGAAAATAATACTAATAACTAATGTGCAAATAAATTGTTGCATATCTTATAATGTTTTAAATGATTTTTATCGAATTATATTGAATTGATGCTGCAATTTTAAACTTATCAAAATTTTAAAGCAAGAATTTTACTTGCCATTTTGATATTCGAGAAATAATCATGATAAATAGTAGTTGAAGTGATATGAATTTATTTACTTATAACGAAACTGAATAAAAACAATATTACTTAAGTAAAATATTTGCAATAACAGGGTAATGATCCGAAGGATATAGACCATTAAAAGTAGTTGTGTCTATTGTGTGATTTAGTACTTTAGTTTTTTCATTCACAAAAATAAAATCAATTTTGTTATCGGGTTGGATTTCTTTCCCAAAACCATTAAATGATATATTATCTTCTCTATTTTGATTACCAGAAATAAATTGAGCATCATACAATTTTTCTGTTATTATTTGATATCCCGGTGAATCAGATTTATAATTAAAATCGCCGGTTAGTAAAACCGGATAATTTGTTGAATACTTATCTATTTCATTTATAAGCAATCGTGAACTTTCTGTTCTTGCAATCTCACCAACGTGATCAAAGTGGGTATTAAAATAATAAAATTCATTTGATGATAATAAATCTTTAAACTTTATAACCGTTACTGTTCGTTTGAACATTGCATCCCAGCCTTTGGAAACAATTAATGGTGTTTCTGAAAGCCAGAGAGTTATTTTTTCTTCAGTAACAAATCTTTTTTTTCTGTATAGTATAGCTGTTGATTCGCCGCCTTCTTTGCCATCCTCACGACTTACTCCATACCAATCATATTCATCCAGCATTTCAATCAGATCAATTACCTGAAACTTTTCTGCTTCCTGCAAACCAATTAAATCAGGGTTATGCGTTTTAATTAAGTAAGCAACTAAATATTTTCTTTTACTCCAGTTATTTACATCAGAAGAATCTTCACAATATCCGCAGCGAATGTTATAAGACATCACTTTTATATTGGCAGTCTGTGCAAAAATATTTGGAAGTATAAAAATTAAAGTTAATATCAATAATATTTTTTTCATTTCAATTTCCTTTAAAGCGATTCCAATTTTTCCAATAATCTTACCATTGCATATGTATCCATCTTGCAATACTCAAGCAGGTTTTGTCTTATTTCATTTATTCGGATAAAATCCGATTCATAAAAAAGATTTTCAAAAGCAATCGAGGCAAGTCCACCTTCATTTATTTCCAGGTCTTCATAGCTCAATTCGGGAATTAGTGCTGGCAAAACATATTTAATAGAATATGAACCCTGCATATCATTGGTGTAATAAAATTTTTTTTGGAATGGAAGCATAAGGTCTTTAATACGATTAATTCTTTCCTCAATATCTTTTTTGTATTTGGGAAATGCTTCTGCAATTTCTTTTAATCGCAGTATCTCAAAAGATTTATTGTATGTAAGAATATCGCCGTTGTCCTTTGTATCGCGTAAAAGATTTTCTATAAACTTAATTCTTGGATCAATGCCGGCTTCTGCTAGAAATTCAAAATGCTGTACTTTGCTATTTTTACTTTTCTTGTAATGAAGTGAATACTGAAATGGTATTTGCTGATATGGTTTTGAATTATCAAACATTGGCACAGCAGGCTGGAATGTTTCAAAATCCATAAAGTAAATCGGGTAGTTCAAATCAGATAATAATTCTTTGATTGCTTTTTTATCTACCATATCCTTTTTGCTTTTAAAGACATCAAGCTGGAGCCTTGCTGATTGAGATAACTTTGCATCATCGGGAACATCTTCAAGTCTTATTATCCCATCACGATATAGATCATATTTTTTTGTTAGATGAATACCTGTAAGATCAAAAACTGAATTTTCCGGAATGTGTTTACGGCAGTATTCATAAAATCCGCAAGTGTAGGGATCATAACAATGTTCTCCAATATCTATTTTAGGAATAACTTTTTTCCTTAATACTTTCTTAAAACGATTTACATTTTCTTCCACCCAGCTTTGTAATGGTACGATTAATTTTAAAACTGATTCCGTTATGAACAACTGATCAAAATCAAGTTTACCTTTTCTTACATACTGATTATTAATATATATAATTGAAAAATCTTTAATCTTATAACCGCTGTTTGATATAACCCAATATTGTAATGCTGCATCACGGATGTAAGTTTCTGAAACAGAAGTGGAACTCTTTACTTCAAATATTTTTAGACCTGATTTTTCATTTAACACTATATCTGCTACCGCAAGCACTTCCTCAAAATTAAATGAGGCTTCATAAATTACTTTTTGTTTTCTATTTATTAATTCGTTAGTAAGGTTAACAGCTTTATTGTACTCAAATTGTGTTTTGGGTGATGCATCAATTCCCCCCGGGTAAAGCCGCTGCGCTAATTTCCCGACATCTGTTCCGCGCTTAAATATTGCTTTCTGCATTTCAGAAAGCTGATCCATTTTGTTGTAATGATACTTGTACAAATAAAGATGTTTTTCGCATTGCACACCGCGAATGAAAGAGGATTTGCTAAGAAGATGTGAACCCATCAAATATTCCAATATGAATAATTCTGTTACCTAATTTAATCTTTTTGCTGTTGAGATTAGAAAATATTTTACCAATTTTAATAATAAAATCGGTTAAAATATGTTAAAAGTCTGCGTTACTTTTCTTTTTTTTATAATTACTTTCAATCTTTCTGCACAAGACAAGCGCTACACACACAATGCCGAAAATGGATTTATGTGGCAGGATTTTGAAAAGAGGATGATAGCTAAAGATATGAAATATGATTTTCTAAGTGCGATGCTGGATAATCAGAAGTTGAAGAGATTATCCGGAAACTTTAATAATAATTTGGGTTGTGAATTGGAAATAGAAAAACTTCAAAATGAAAACCAGAACAAAATTGATTTACACTTTATGGTTAAAATGATTGACAATTTTTATTCGGAAATTGAAAATCTGATAATACCAATTAACTTTGCGTATTGTTATTGTATTAAAAAACTGGCGGGCTATAAATCTGAGGAATTGGAATCTTTCCGATTGAAATTAATAAATTTTTCAAAAGCAACTTTAAAACAATAGCGGTTCGTCTGGTTTCTTTTTAGGTTTTTTTTCTTTCTTCTGCTCTTTTAAAAAATCAGCAAAATCTTCTTTAGTGATTATATATATTTTTCCAACTTGTGTAGATTTTAGTGATCCATTTTTTATATGGTACAATACTCCTGAATGACTCATATCCAAAAGTTTTGCAACTTCCTGCACGCTAAATAGCTCTTTCATAAGGCTTTCAAGATTATTGAATTCTTCTTACAGCCTTAAATTAAGCAGTTAAAATCATAGTTTCAATCAGATTTTTTGATACGGGAAATAAATTAGGGCGTGATTTAGCAAAAGAAAATTTTACAATTTGTTTCCAAATCAGGAAACGAATCGTGTAATTTCTAAGAAATTCTTAATGTAATTCTAAGGCCGCATTAACAACTTTTCGGCGATGGCGCTTGTCTTTTATCAAAGCAGATAAATAAGCACCTGCGAAAAGCGCTGCTGCTGATCCCAGAACTATTATGCTGATTGTTAATGTATTGCTCATACTAAAAATATATATCATTATTTGAACTGATGCGAAAACTAATATTGTTTTCATGTTTCTCCCTATTAATTATGATTTGCGGTTAAAAAATAGTTATAGTTGGCCAATTGTATATTAAATCAAAATTAAGATATGGTTAACAAATTGTTAAGCCATCTATTTTTTACAATTTTTTGACAACTAAAAGTGAAAATGCATCCAAATTATCAGCGGATATAAAAAAATTTTAATGCAGTCTACACTTTTAGGATTGGATAAAAATGAAAGCAATAACCTCAAATCATTATCACAGTACATTTTCAATTGCTTTTTTAAAAAATTATCTCATAACTATGAGACCATATCTTTTATTTGTTTCCGGAGTAACAGGTTTATGCGGAATCTCTTTTATAGATGATCTAAAAATTTCCTCAATCATTTTAATATTTTTGGCTTCATTTATGTCTTATGGATTTGGCCAGGCCTTAACAGACGTTTTTCAAACAGATACCGATTCAATTTCCTCACCATATCGCCCTTTAACAAAAGGAGTAATTTCTAAAACACAGGTTTTAGTAATTAGTTTAATCGGTTTGATTTTTTGCATAAGTATTTTTTCTTTTTATAATCCAATAAATCTGTTGTTAGGATTATTATCCGGAATTGGGTTGGCAACTTATACTTACTTCAAAAAGAAATTTTGGGCAGGACCATTTTACAATGCATGGATTGTTGCTGTTTTATTTTTAATGGCTTTTTTATGCGGATCAGATTTTAGTGCGATAGCAAATAATCCCAGGTTATTTTATTCATTACTTGCTGTCTTTTTGGGATATGCAAACTTTGTGCTTGTAGGATATTTTAAAGATGTAGAAGCTGACAGGCTTACAGGGTACAAAACATTACCCGTTGTTTATGGGAGACGGGTTGCCTCAGTTATTTCAAATATTTTTGGTCTGCTTACAATTACATCAACCGTTTTAGTTTTTTCTTACTCACGGCCGTTAAACAGTTTAATTACAAATAATCTTTTTGCAGTAAGCATTTTAATTATTGGAATTATCCTGATGATACTCTGCCAGATTTTTGTTCACTTAACTAAGAACGACGATGAATCCAGTAAAGCGATTACATTATCAGTTCACGCTTATATTATTCTGCTTTCATCAATTGTGATGCTTAATAAACCTGAATGGATTATACCGATGGTTGTATTTTATTTATTATTCAATATAACAATCTCAGTTAGACCAGCTAAAAATCAGATTTAAAATGAACATTTTATTAAATAAAGCTGCTTCTGCAGGAAGCGCCGTAAAGAAATGGAACTCCATTAAAGATATAATCAAAAATAAATTTGATGATGTACAAATTATTGACGTTCAGCAAAATGATTCAATTGTAAATGTACTTAAGAAA
>DASVGS010000264.1:0-4670 GCA_036379435.1 Ignavibacteriaceae bacterium | reverse complement strand
ATAAGAGTTTTTGGCAAAGGTTCAAAAGAAAGACTTATCCCAATTGGCTCAAGTGCTATTAAGTGGATCGGTGAGTATCTAAAAAAAAGCAGACCACTATTGATGAAAAAATTAAAGAGTGAGAATATTTTATTTCTTAATTCAAGAGGAACAAAATTATCCCGTATGGGTATTTGGAAAATTATTGACCGATATGTAAAGGAAGCCGGAATTAAGAAGGATGTGCATCCGCATACTTTTCGTCATTCATTTGCAACTCATCTTCTTGAAGGCGGAGCTGATTTGAGAGCCGTGCAGGAAATGCTTGGTCATGCAGATATTTCAACGACCCAGATTTATACACATATTGACCGGGACTACATTAAGCAGGTGCATAAGCAGTATCATCCACGAGGTTAATCTATTTGAAAAAACTAATGAATAAATATTTTGCTTTTATATTACTGTCCGTAGGATTGCTTGTTTCTTGCAGCGATAACAAAGAAAATGATTACGATAAAGAAAATCTTAACAAGGAAATTAAAAATGCTAGAGTAACTGAATTAAAATCCTTTTATTTCGTTGGTAATTATTCGGGCAATCCCTCAATTTATAAATATGATTACATCAACGATGTCTACAAGATTTTTTGGTACACCAATGATGAACGTGTAATGGATTTGTTAATATCGCCTGATTATAAATCGGGTTATTTTATTACAAAAAGAAAACAACGATTAAAGTCATCTCAGCCTGCAATTGAAAAAGGCAGATTATACAGAATAGATTTTGAACTAAATAAAGCTGAGTTAATTACTCAATTGGAAGATGGTATTCAGGTAATACCTTTTTGGACGGACAATGATAGATTTACTTTGGTTATTAATTCTGTAGATAAAGTAATTGCATCGTACATAAATAAAAACATACAGGTTTATAATCGTTTTGGTAAGTTACTTTCTGATAACACAGAAATATTTGATCTTACAAAAGACGGATATCCTGTAACAAAACTTCCGTCTTTAAATTTTAAATCTCCAAACGGTTTGTTTGAGGTGGTTGAAAGAAAAGATTCAATTTATATCAGGCAGCAGAAATCCCAAAAAGAAATCAGGACTTCATTTAAATCAAAAAAAATATTACAATTAGGCTGGGCTGAAAATAACAAGCAGCTAATAATTCTTTTCAGAACTGATAATGAGTTAACTAAAATCAAAACTGATCCTCCCAAATCAATGGTTGCTATATATGATCTTCAAAAGCAAAAGATAGTTAAAACATTTAGCTTGTCTGAAAATAATCGTTTTGTGCTTATAGGTGATTTTCTGATATTTGATAACGGGATTGGAAGAGATTCATATATTAAGATTTTTAAATTGGAAACACTTTCTGATTTTAGAATAATAAAAATTAATGGCGGCTGCGGCCTACGAAATATTTAATTATCGCAAAGAAGAAAATTGAATTCTTATTACAGAATATTAGCTTACACTAAACCATACTGGCGGCACATTTTATTAACATTTGTGTTTACAATTTTGTTTGCTGTTCTTAATGGCTTATCTGTGTATTTAACTATTCCGCTACTTGATACTCTATTTCAGGAATCGGCATCAAAACAAACAACAACACAAACCAATAATATTAAAAAAGCTTCAAGCATCCTTCCTGATTGGGTTGTGAATTTAAAAGATGAAGCTGTTAAATCATTTAATGATTTTGTATTAAGCGGTGATAGAACTGATGTCTTGATAAAGATTTGCTTTTTAATATTCACAGCTTTTTTGCTAAAAAATATTTTTGGATACCTGCAAGGATATTTTATGGCATTTGTGGAATATGCATCAATGAAAGATTTAAGAGATGATGCGTATAAACATCTGCACAAACTTCCAATCGGATACTTCAAATCAGAAAAAGTCGGTAACATTATTTCAAGATTTACAAATGATGTTAACATCATTCAGTTAAGTATATCAACAACATTTTCTAATTTGATCAAAGAACCGCTTACAATTATAGTTTTTCTTGTAATTGCAATCAGTATAAGCTGGCAGCTATCTCTGTTTGCATTTATTATAGTTCCCATTGCAAGTTTAATAATTGCATGGATCGGAAATAAATTAAAGAAACAAACTGTTATACTTCAATCGAAACTTGCAGATATAACAAGCATTCTGCAGGAAACTATTTCCGGAGTTAAAATTGTAAAAGCATTTGGAATGGAAACGTTTGAAAATAATAGATTTATGCAGGAGACTAAAAATTATTTTAAACTTGTTCTAAGAACTGTTCGCACCAGAAATTTATCTTCTCCAATTACTGAAATCTTAAGTGTAATAATTGGTGTGGTTATCATTTATTACGGCGGAATTTTAGTTCTTGTGGATGGAACACTTAATGCAAGTCAGTTTCTGGGATTCCTGTTTGCAATTTTTCAAATGATGCCGCCGATAAAAGAACTTGGAAGTGTTAATAACAGGATTCAGGAAGCCAGTGCTGCAGCCGATCGTATTTTTGAAATAATGGATATTGAGCCACAGATTAAAAATGTTCCGGATGCAATTAAACTAAATAGATTTGATAATCAGATAGTTTTTAAAAATGTTTCTTTCAGATATGAAGACTCCGAATCTTTGGTTCTGGATAATTTAAACTTTAGCGTTAAGCGCGGTGAGATTATTGCATTAGTTGGTCCCAGTGGTGGCGGCAAATCAACCATTGCAGATTTAATTCCAAGATTTTATGATCCTGCCGAAGGAGAAATACTTTTGGATGGAGTTAATATTAAGAAAATTACTATTGAATCTTTACGTGCTAAAATGGGAATTGTAACGCAGGAAACTTTTTTATTTAATACTACAATAGCAGAAAACATTGCTTATGGCTTAACAGATTATCCAGTTGAAAATATTATTGAAGCGGCTAAAACTGCTAATGCGCATAATTTTATAAGTGAAATGCCTCTCGGATATAATACCATAATAGGTGAAAGAGGAGTAAAATTATCAGGCGGCCAAAGGCAGCGATTAACTATCGCACGTGCTCTTTTAAAAAATCCGGAGATAATGATTTTTGATGAAGCTACATCGGCATTAGATAATGAATCAGAAATTCTTGTTCAGGAAGCAATTGAAAGATTGATGTTAAATAGAACTACTTTTGTAATTGCACACCGGTTAAGCACTATAAGAAACGCCACTAATATTCTTGTATTGGATAGGGGAAGAATAATACAACAAGGAACACACGACGAACTTATTTCCGAAGAAAAGGGGTTATACAAAAAACTGTACGAAATGCAGTTCCGGGAAAATGATGTCTGATAATAAAAAAAGTGTGTTGAAAATTATTGATTACGCAATTTTTATTTTCATTGTAATTTTTCTGCTCAGTCTTAGTAATTCTATATTTGTAAATCAATTGGGTTATTACGGCGCACTGATTCTTTTGTTAATCAAAGCCGCAGTTAAAAAAGAAAATCAATTTGGTAAAACCGGCTTAGAGTTTGCACTTGTATGGTACATTCTAGCCGAAATCTTATCCACAATATTTTCTTCAGAACATTCAGCGGCATTTAATAATTTATTAAAACGTGCACTGTTAATTCCAATTATTTATACAATTGCGGCTTCTGTAGATAATATTAAAGATGCCAAAACATTCTTTAAAATTTATATTGGCGGCACATTAGTAACAGTACTGATCTATCTTTATTTCTCTTTACAATACTACCTTAAAAACCTGTATGGATTTACGGAATCGGGTCCCTCCGTTTTTCAGTATCCAATTACCGCAAGTGAGATACTTAGTTTTACAGTTATTTTTTTATTTGCATTCTTCATAAATGAAAAGACATCTATAAAAAATAAAATATTTTTATTCATAGGATTTTCACTTTCATTGTTAGCGTTGTTTTCAACCTATAAAAGAACCGGCTGGATGGGTGCTGCATTTGGTATTCTGATTATTTTAATAATTAAAAAACAATGGAAAGTAATAGCTGCCGGAGTTCTGCTTATAGTGATATTTTTATTAACGCAAAAAAATATTAGTGAAATTAATGTTTATAATTTAGAACTTAACTCAATTAAATTATCAACAAGTTTTTCCACTGAAGGTAAAGCTTATGATATATTCAAACTAAAAGATGAACTAATTGTTTCTGATTACAATAAAGGACTTACTTTTTACAAAAACGATTCATTGTTTAATCAAATCGAACTTCCTTCTGCATCAACTGGATTTTATCATTGGAAAGACAATTATTATTTAGCTGGATTGATAGATACAAGATTTATTTTATTAGAAAAGGATTCAAATCGCTTTAATATTAAAAGCGAGCTCTATTCACCCGGATATACTTATTCGCAAACAGCAGGAAATGGGAAGTTTTATATTTTAGATATCGACAGCGGACTTTCAGTTTTTACTGATCCTCAAAATCCAAATCAAAAAGTACGTGCAGTTCAATTCGCAGCTAATACAAATGTTTTTGTCGATTCTTCATTTATAATTTTTGCAGGACCGAGTAATGGTTTTTCAATTTATGCATTAAAAAACGGTTTACCTCTTGATAGTTTAATTGCAAAAGACACTAATGAAATTTCATTTTTCTATTATGCGTCTTCATTTGCTTTTACAGTAAATGATAATGGATTAAATATTTATTCCGTTAAAAGCACTGAAGT
>DASVGS010000263.1:0-7964 GCA_036379435.1 Ignavibacteriaceae bacterium | reverse complement strand
GTGTAAGCATTTGTACCTATCAACATATCGCCTTGTGGACCATGATGAGGACCATAACGATTGTTTAATGAGGCTAAGTAATTTTCAACGAAAGGAACAGCATTTATACGTGACTGATGACAGTTGATACAAAGACCTCCTAAACCGGCATCAACTTGTACACCATTTTTAAGTGTGGCTGTTACTACTCTTACCTGATGTAAATTTGTAGCATCGTGTGGATCATGGCAGGTTGCACAGGTTATAGGAATATTGACCTGGACACTCTGAGGATTACCTTTTACAAAATCTACAAATCCCTGACCATTATGGCATGGTGTGCAAGCATATCTGCTTGAACCAGAATACAAATGAGTACCTGCAGCGTGCACTGATTCATCCCACTGTAGTGGAATATTGTGATGTGAACCTTCTTTATGACAATATGCACAAACATCTGACGATAAAGTAACATCAATTTTTGAATTATCAATCTGACTTAAGTGATTACTTCCCGGACCGTGGCAAGCTTCACACTGTACATTTGCTCTTTTCATTGCATCCGGATAAAGTCCTACCAATGTTGTATAATTACCAGGAACTAAAGTAGTTGGAAATACAAATGGGAAATCATCAAAACCATCATTAGCTGCCTGAGTATCATAACCTGTTGCATGGCATTTTAAACATGATTGATTAAAATGACTGCTTAGAATTCCATCAACACCCTTTTGGGTTGATATTGCGTGATTTGTACCTGCCCATTTATCATAAACATAATCAAATAAAATATTGTTGTGGCAGGTTTTGCAAGATGCAGGTCCGCCTTCAACTCCATAATATAAAGCTCCATTAAAAGTAATCTCTGAGGTTTTAGTACCGGAAGTAAAAGTTATTTTATAAGTACCCTGAACATCAGGAACAAAGGTGATTAATTGATTTGATGTATCAATATCCTTTGTTGCACCGAATGTAACATTTGAACCATTAGGTTTTTCAGTAATTGTCCAAACAGGATTTGAAAGTGCAACGCTTGATTTTCCGAGCAAATACACTTTTGAATTAATTCCCACGTTTTTTAAACCATTATAAGGGCGGTCAAAATAATGTTCAACTGAATCGATTGTTACATCATATGGTGCTACACCATAAGTTGTAAGCGTTACTGTCTGAGCCATGCTTAACATTGTTCCTACAGCAAAGAAGAAAAAGATTGCAAGTACTGAATTTTTCATACACTATCCTCAATGAATTATTTATTTCTGTTTCGCTAAATCAAACTACGTTCCAAAGGTTTATAAATAGCAATTGTTACAATTAATTAAAAATTTCAATTTTTAAAATGATGCTAATTCTCAATCATAATAGAATTTTTTTTAGTTTCTTATTTTCAAGAATGCCAGAAACTATATTTCGGATAAAAATAGACACTTTATTGTTAGCAAATATTGGCATATGTAATTAAAAAATTACAAATAAATGTCAGTTTGAATAATTAGAATTTTTTTTTATTGGCTCAGTAATAAAATAAAATTTTTTCGATACTAAGCAATTCTAATTTCCAGTTCAATCAAAATTATTATAAAACAGAGAACCCGCATTATGCGGGTTCTCTGAACTGAATCATTAATATACTTACTAATATTTCTATTTTATTTCATCAAGATCATCTTACGAACTTGGACGAATTTATCAGTTTCGAGTTTGTAGAAGTAGATTCCTGAAGAATATTTAGCTGCGTTCCATTTAACGCTATAAGTTCCTGGTGATTTAACATCATCTGTTAAAATCTCTACCTGGTTTCCTAGTACATCATAAATAATAACCTTAACATTTGATTGTTCAGGTATTGTATAATTTATGGTTGTAGCCGGGTTAAATGGATTAGGATAATTTTGTGCTAATTGATATTGCTGAGGAATTCCATCTGTAGGATAATCAACTGAAACAACTCCGCCCATATCCTCAATAGCTGTTTTTAATAATGCAAAAGTAAATGCCGGATTGTGGATACCAAAACTTCTGTCTTCTTCAATCCAAAAATATACATATCCAGCGCGCATAATAGCTGGAGTCAATGCCATTGAATCAGCATTGGTTGTGGTAATTGAAACATTACCACTTGCATCGTGTGGTAAATACTCACCAAGCTGTTCCATTAAACCATGAATTTCAAGTTGAAGTCCCTGAGCAATGCCATCTCCATTAAGATCAGCATTACCGTTTATATAGTATTTTTTATCTTTAAATGATGTACCAACATTACCGTGACAAGGAGCGCAAGCTTCAACATGATCATTGCCTTCAGCATCATTCATGTTGAATGAGTGTCCACCAACCAAATTGATATTACCCTGCGGGTCAGTAAGTTCACCGGCCATATGGCAATCAACGCAAGCATTACCACCAGCAACAGCGTGTGGAGAACTTGGGAATTCAATACCATAATCAGGTGCATTTTTACCTAACAACATATCTGCTTGTGGACCATGATGTGCACCATAATGTGCACTTTGATTGTTTATATCATTTGCATAAGTTTTTGCATATCGACGGCTTCTGTGGCAATCCATACACTGAGCACCGGTTCCATATTGTTCAAATGTAACTGGTGTACCATCACCCAGTTGCGTATCAGAATATCTTAGCTGATGTAAATTTGAAGCATCGTGAGGATCGTGACAAACAGCGCATGTAATGTTTGTTGCAGGTGGTCTGTATAATGTGGCTGCTGGCAATCCTAATGCATCAACAGGTCTTCCTTCTTTTACCCATTGTACATATCCTGAACCGCTATGGCAAGGTGAACAACCGTTTCTATCTGCAGATGTAACATAATAACCTTTAGCGTGTCCGCCTTCAAATCCGCGTCCATCAAATTCAGTAGCATCATCACCAGAATGTCTCCATTGTTCCGGGAAACCATGATGAGATCCTGAATCATGACACCAGGCACAATTTTCTGTCAGTAAGCTTTTCATTTCTCTTTGAGGAGCATAAGGATTGGTTACGTGTCCGCTTCCAGGTCCGTGGCAGCTTTCACATTGAATATTAGCTAACTTCATTGCGTTTGGAGAATTAGTTAATAACCAGTTCCAGGTATTTGGTCCTAATGAATCAGGTCCTGTTGGATAAACAAAATCCCTATCATCAAATCCATCATTATTTGCTCCAGGTATATATCCGGTTGTATGGCAGCTTATGCAATTAGGTCCATAATGATCACTCAATGTACCGTTCATAGCTTCGGTAAAAATATTTGCGTGACCTGTTTCAAGCCATTTGTTGTAAATTCCAGGATTATCATTTGGCAAAGGTCCATGACAATTCTTACAACTGGCTTCAGCACCTAAACCAAGATAGAGACCTGCATCTATAAAAATGGTACCAGATTTAGTTCCATCTGTAAACTTAATTTCATAATTACCAACTACATCAGGAATAAAAGCAACTACCTGATTAGAGGTATCAATTATTTTTGGAGATGTAAATACGGCATTCGAGCCAGAAGGTTTTGAAACAAATTCCCAGGTTGGATTTGTTAAAGCAAGAGTTGAAGATCCTTTTAAAAAGACTTTCACTTCTTTACCTACATTAAGTAGTCCGTTGTATGATTTGTCAAAGAATTTTGGATTCCCGGTATCACGTGTAACATCTCTTGGTGTAACACCAAATGACTTCACGCTAACTGTCTGTGCAAAACTTGAAAAAGTTACTGCAGCAAAAATGAAAATGAACGCGAGTATTAATTTTTTCATAAGCTTCCCTTTGTGAATTAATGTTTTCCTGAAAAAGTTTAATCAAACTGCGTTCCATAGTTTCATAAAGGTTAATAATTTTTTTATCAAATAATTTAACTTTTAGCAGATTTTTTATTGCTAAAATGTTAACAATTAAACGTTGCTTCTCATCATTAAGAAGTTATGAAAAAATATTTTTCAAAATTGAGGGTTGCTTTGTAGTTAGCAAATAATGGGTATTAAGAAGTTTTTATATTAATCAAATAATTGTTTTTATAAACAGCTAACGTACAAATTAGTACTCAAGTGTAAACCGAAGTAAAGCATAGGTTAATTTGGATGTGAAGTTTTTTGTAATGTTGCTGCTGCTTTTTTGATTGTATGAAATGTCAAATATAAAATCACGAATAGGTTCAATCCTTAATCCTACACTATAATAATTTGTGTTCACTCGTTCGCCATCTAAAAAATATGCACGATCTGTCTGAAGTATATAACCATGTGAGAGTGCGATATCACCACCAACATTTTTTATAAGTGTACCATCTGCGGAATAAACATTATTACCCTCCCGCTGGTAACGGTATTCTATCGTCATCCTTATCCACTCATTAAAATTATAATTTGATCTAAACATAAGTTCATCCGCGTTTGGTCCTATGCGATGACCCAGATTTGCACCAAAAGCTGTGTAATTATTTTTGATATCGAAATGAGTATAAACATAGGGCCGGATTTTTGTGTATTCAAATATTAATGAAAGATCGTTTATGCTTAGTGGTTGATACCAGAAAGCACCAAGTTGATATGCAGTTTTATTTGTGTACTTATCTAAATCACCAAGATTACTTAAAATATTTTCATCAAGTAAAAAGGTTCCCTGTAATTCCAAATTATTTAAAAACTTTGTTTGAAGATCAAAATAAATATTACCGTTGTCCCTATCCTGAATTCCCATTTCAATAAATTTATAAAATGCTACCGGAGTTAAGTAACCAAGTTCTATTCCGCGTCCCGAATAAATCATTGTTTCACCAATCCCGACATCAAATAAATTATCAAACTTTAATTTTAAATGATTGTGTGCAAAATATTTTGTGTACCTTTCAGAAGGCGGATAAGTAAAATATCCCGTAGTAGAAGCATGTAGTGAAGTGAAACTTACTATACCGTAATCAAAATTAAATTTTAAAAAATCCATTGTAGGATTATCACCTGATAACACTAATTTACTTCCATAACCATATCCCAGAGTAATATCCTCCCTGCCCAATTGAACACTAACATTCATATCTTTATACGGCTCAGAGTGATACTTTAAATATCCGTAAGTAAAATCGTAATTACCTATGTTCTCAGAATTCTCAAGCCATTTAAAACTTGTAAGTAATCTGGGTTCAATAATCTCGGCAAGATTTTTAGCTCCGCTAACACCGCCTTTTAACACTGTAAGATTGTAACCAAGATGATTAAATACCGTGCCGCGTATTCTGAAGCCGATATCATATAAATTAGAATTCATCGCAAAGTCATTAGAAAAATCCTGTCCATGATAAAAATGCCCGAGCCACTCAAAGTAGATATTATTTTCAGGTTCTTTGTAGGCATACAGATATTTTATTTTATCAGTTACCATTTGGTCCAGATCAGAAAAAAGGTTGTGTTGAGGATTAAACAATTGAGTTGATGAATCAGGATTTATAGTATCTGAAAACTCAATTAAATATTTATTCAATATTTTTTTTTCAGTTGAACTTAATTCTGAATTTCTATTATTGATTTGTTCAAGTAAATTTTTTACTTCAAACCGGGAAAGTACAGGATCATCTTCTCTTATAAATGAAAGAATTCCTTTAACTTTCATTTCCTTAAGAAAAGTATAAACACCATTTGTAATAGGCACGTTTTCTACCTGCGAAAATGTTATATCCACAAAAGTGAATGAGATAATAGATATTAAAAGTATAATAATTCTCACGTACTTATCCTGTTTTTGATCTGCAAATATAAACTTTAATTATAAAACATCATTTTTAGATAATTAAAGAGTTTGCTGTATGTTTTTAGATTAGAATGATTATAAGTAATTTTGTCTTAAAATGATTGGAAATATGAGAACTATTTATTTAAAAGTTAAACAGAATGGTTTCATCAGAAAAATTTCTGTTGATATGGCATTTTTAGCATCACATAAAATGATAAGACTGCCTAAATATTATTTTGAAGAGGGATTGTTTCTCTCTCACAAAAATAAAAGTGATGGATCTTCAATTGAAGAGTATTATCTGACGAAGGATAAAATCAAAAAAACTGATAATGATTTTTATTACTTTGAATTCCCTTTTAAGTTAGAAGAGATTCTTGATATTTCGATTTAATAAAACCCGGTTACCAACTTAACAATAGTAAATCAATAAGGATTAAAAAATGAAAAAACTATTTTTAATTTTATTTGTAGCTGCATCATTAAATACTTTTTCCCAGGATATACCTGATTCCCTATTAATACAAGGCTGGAATATGACAGGTGTAGTTGGATTAAATCTTAGCCAGACTGCATTTTCAAATTGGGCGCAGGGCGGAACTAATTCGCTTGCATATTCTGTGTACACTAATCTCGGGGGTATCTATTTTAATTTTCCATGGAAATTAAAAAACAGATTGAACATTGTTTACGGTAGAACAAAACTTCAGGATATTGGTTACAGGACAACAGAGAATGATATTTATTTTGAAAGTGTTGGTTCAAGAAATATTGGCTGGGTGGTTGATCCTTATGTAGCAGTAACTTTTAGAAGTGCAGTTACAAAAGGTTTTGATTATTCTGTTACACCCGATACCCAGTTAGTAGATTTTTTTGATCCCGGTTATCTTACAGAAGCAATTGGATTTACTTATGATCAGAATAAAATAATTACAACAAGACTTGGCCTGGCTTTTCAACAAACTTTTACAAACCGATTTACTAAATACACAGACGATCCGGAGACTGCTGAGATTGAAAAGTTTAAATTTGATAGTGGATTGGAATCAGTTACAGAGGTTAAATATGGATTTTTACCAAATATGACTTATTACAGTTTTCTGAGATTGTTTACACGATTTACATCTCTGGATGTTTGGGATGTTAGATGGGACAATATAGTTACTGCAAAAATTAATGATTATATAAATGTAAACCTTGCAGTAACTTTAATTCATGAAATAACACAAACAAGAAGAACACAATTAAGAGAAGCTTTACAACTTGGATTTAGTTATAACTTATTTTAGAAAAATTTATAAAAAATTATGAACTGGAATGAACTAGTACCGGAATTACGAAAATATATTACAGAATTCGGCATTCATATTATTTCTGCAATAGCCATTTTAATATTTGGATTTTGGTTAGCAAAAATATTTACAAGAATTTTAAATAAAGTTTTAAGAAAAAGAAATGTTGAGCCTACTTTAATTGGATTCTTAACCAGTACATTAAAATTTGTTTTTTATTTGTTTGTAATAATTGCTGCAGTTGGGCAGCTTGGTGTTGAAACAACATCGTTTATTGCTGTTCTGGGCGCCGCCGGTTTAGCTGTTGGTTTAGCACTTCAGGGATCGCTTTCAAATCTTGCCGCAGGAATAATGCTTGTAATTTTTCGTCAGATTAAGGTCGGGCAATTCATTGAGGGCGGAGGAGCATCAGGGACAGTTGAAAAAATAGGAATTTTTAATACTACTCTGGTTAGTATTGATAACAAAGTAATTTACATTCCTAACTCTAAACTTATAAACGATAACATAACTAATTATAACGAAAAAGATATTCGCAGAGTTGATATGGTTTTTGGTATCAGTTATAGTGATGATATTTCAAAAGCAAAAAGTATAATTAATGAAATTCTAAATTCTGATAACAGAATTTTAAAAGATCCTGCTCCACAGGTTGTATTAGCAAAACTTGGTGAAAGTAGTGTAAATATAAACGTTCGTCCCTGGGTTAAATCTGAGGATTACTGGAATGTACATTTTGATTTGCTGGAATCTGTAAAGAAAAGATTTGACGATGAAAAAATTACTTTTCCTTTTCCACAAAGAGATATTTACGTTCATCAAAAATAAATTAACAATCGCATTGCATAATTAGATTTTAAAGAATTCAATTCAGGATTTTATATGGGCACAAAAGAGAATTTTATAACTCAATTAAAAGATGGATATTCTTTTAAAGGTGATTCAATCATCTTTGGTACAGCAATTTAT
>DASVGS010000262.1:0-2001 GCA_036379435.1 Ignavibacteriaceae bacterium | reverse complement strand
TCAAGCTGGGAGTTTGATCGGGTCCAACCATATCTTCCGCCTAATTCATCAAGCTGGGAGTTTGATCGGGTCCAACCATATCTTCCGCCTAATTCATCAAGCTGAGAATTTGATCTATTTTGTAAGATCAAATTATCACTGGACTCATTAGCACTGGTTACGCTTATTTGCTGTTCAACAAGAGTAGCATCGCCCTGCACTCTGTATCTAACTGCTTCCTCAACTTGTGCATAAGAGGTAGCAATTAATGCAAATAGCATAACAAACAGTAAAATAGATTTTTGCATAGCACCCACCATGTAAATGGTTAATAAATAAATATGACACTGAATTTCTATTAAATTTAACTCTGCATAACTAGAGTTAGCCCTCTAATAGGTGATAAAATGTCGCAATGGTAGTGCCACAGCAAATTGCCATTAATCAATAATTTTCAAAAGAATTTTTAATTAAGTGGAAAATATTACCTAAAATGAACGGGAATAATGATTTTTTTGTAAAGAATTTTTACAACAAAAAAGTGGATAAAAGCAGCAAAATTTGAAATTATTTCTTTTTGGATACCAAAGTATCCAATTTAGGTCGTGATATTCCGAGCAGTTTTGAGGCCTGAGATTTGTTTCCTCCAACTTTTTCTAAAACTTTTATTGCATAATATTTTGTTAATTTTTTTAGGTCTGTTGTTCCATAATTTAAATCCATCCTGATGACATTATCAGGAATATCGTTATCTGAAGAATTAAGATGAACAACTGCGGGAACGGAATTAATCAGATTCGAAAAATCGTTTAAAGTAAGTTCTCCATTTTCAGATAGAAGAACAGCTCGTTCAATTACGTTTTTAAGTTCACGTACATTTCCAGGCCAAGGATATCCCAGAAAAAAGTGTTTAAGTTCTCTATTTATTTTTTTTACAGATTTATTAAACGTGAAATTAAACTCTTCTATAAAATGATCTGCCAGACTTACAATATCTTCATTTCGCTCTTTTAGTGGAGGCAGTTCTATCGTTACTACATTCAATCGATGGTAGAGATCCCTTCTAAATGAACCTTCTTCAACCATTTGTTCAATATTTTTGTTAGTAGCAGAAATAATTCTGGCATATATTGGAATATCAACTATTCCCCCTACTCTTTTTATAACTTTTTTTTCGATCGCACGTAATAATTTGGCCTGGAGATTTAAACTCATATCACCAATTTCATCCAAAAAAAGTGTGCCATTATCTGCAATTTCAAATAATCCCAACTTTTTTGTTTTTGCATTGGTAAAAGCACCCGCTTCATATCCAAATAATTCAGATTCTAATAAATTTTCCGGAATAGCTGTACAAACAATATCTACAAAAGGTTCTTTACGGTTTTTGCCGTAATTATGTATTGCTCTGGCGAATAAACCCTTCCCTGTTCCTGTTTCGCCCAATAAAAGAACATTAGAGCTACTCTGTTGTGATACCTTTTTAGCAAGCTCAATTGTACGTGAAAATTTTGGTGAACTACCCACTAAATTTGAAAGATTGTGTCTTAAATTGCTTTCATCCTTTTGTGGAATTAAAGCGGTTTTGTACTGTCCATTAGAGATAATTTCTTTTATGTGAGATGTAAACTTCATCATCTCATAAGGAAATACAAAAATATCATATAGCCCCATTTTCAAAATCGTACTAACCAGCAATGCATTATTATTCCTTACAACAATCACAATCCTATTGGGAATTTCTTTTTTGGACTGGGCAACTTCAGCTAGTAACTTTGAACTAAGCGAATCAATTTGAAGAACTAAAATCGTATCTTCTTCAGCAGAAAATGAATTGGGGTTAGTAAAAGCAATTGGCACACTTTCCAACTCAATTTGTCTTAAACCAGAATTGATAGCACTTATATCTTCACTATCAGAATAAATTTTAATATTAACTTTTTTGGAATTCATTTATCTGTGTCTGATTACCAATAAGAATTAATTTCTCTAACGCTTTTTTTCTCTCAGGATGATTAAAAT
>DASVGS010000261.1:0-4587 GCA_036379435.1 Ignavibacteriaceae bacterium | reverse complement strand
TTTACCATCGTTGCTGTATTTGTTCCTGTTGCATTTATGCCCGGTATTGTTGGAAGGTTTTTCTATGAATTTGGAATTACAATTTCAGCAGCAGTACTCGTATCATTATTTGTAGCTTTCACACTTACTCCAATGCTTTCTTCAAAATGGCTGCATCGAGAGGATGAAAACTTATCTCCTAAAGGAAACCCGCTTAACCGATCGCTATATTATTTCAATCATTTCTTTGAAAAATTAAGTGCCAAATATGAAAAATCATTACGATGGTCGCTTACACACAGAAAAACTATTGTATTTGGTGCAATAGCAATTTTTATTGGAAGCTTTTTTATAATGGGCATGCTAGGTTCACAGTTCTTTCCCGATAGTGACCAAAGTCAGTTTAACGTTGTTGTTAATGCCTCACCGGGAGGCTCACTTGAACAAACCAGTATGATTTGTGAGAAAGTTGAGAATCTGCTTAGAGCAAAACCTGAAGTAACTATTATATTGACTACTATTGGCTCGGGCAATGATCCGGTTACAAAAGCTAATATCCTCGTTAAACTTGTTAAAACCAGAGAGAGAAAGAGATCTGATAAACAAATAATGGATGAGCTAAGAAACGAGATGAAATTAATTCCTGGAGCCTCATTTAGTATGTTGATGCCCGGCGGACCTGGCGGTGCACAAAAACCAGTTACATTGAGTATAAGAGGAGATGATTTAGCTAAACTGGAAAAGATCGCTGATAAAGTTGAAGCGATTGTTAAATCAACGCCGGGTGCAGTTGATGTTGAAAACAGCCTTGAACTTTCTAAACCAGAAATAAGAATAAATATTGATAGAGAAAAAGCATCAGATCTTGCTGTTAATCCATATTTAATTGCATCAACAATAAGAGCAATGGTTGATGGAAACGTTGCCACACAATTTAAAGAAGGTGATGAACAGATTGATGTTAGAGTAAGATTAAAAGAAGATCAGAGGAAAAACATTAATGATCTTTCTACACTAACTGTTAAAAGTTCCAAAAAAATTGGAGGGCAGGATTTTCTTATTCCAATTACAGATATTGCAACTATTTCGCAAGGAGTGGGTCCTTCAAAAGTAAATAGATATGCCAGACAGAAGGAAATAAGAGTAGATGCAAATCTTGATAAAAGATTTTTAGGAGTTGTTCTGGCAGATATCAATAAAGAAACATCTAAACTACAAATTGATGCAGGATACTCGATAAATGTAATAGGTCAGGGACAAACACAAAGTGAGTCATTTGGAAATATACTTCTCTCATTAATGCTTGCAATTGTATTTGTGTATATAGTGCTTGCGGCGCAGTTCGATAGTTTTGTTCATCCGTTTTCAATAATGCTTGCACTTCCTATGTCAATTATCGGTGCAGTGTTGATGTTGTTAATTTTTAAAAGTTCTGTTTCTGTAATGTCATTAATTGGTATAATAATGTTGATGGGATTAGTTACGAAAAATGGAATTTTACTTGTGGACTTTACCAACGTATTGCGTGAACGGGGAATGTCACGCTTTGATGCCTTGGTTAAAGCAGGTCCAACAAGGTTACGCCCGATTTTAATGACAACTTTTGCAATGATTTTTGGAATGGTACCGGTTGCACTTGCACTTGGAGAAGGTGCAGAATTTCGCGCACCAATGGGTCAGGCTGTAATAGGCGGCTTGATAACCTCTACCCTGTTAACATTATTTATTGTTCCGGTTGTGTACTCAATGCTTGACGATCTGGGTCAGTTTAGTTTTTCCGGATTCTTTAAAAAATTATTTTCTAAAAACAAAAACAGATTTGAGAGTTGATATGAAACTTGCATATTTAGTATATCATGATATTCTTGATGACAGAGTTTCGGAAGCGTTAAAAAAACTTGAAATAGATTTTTACACGCAGTGGGAAGATGTAAAAGGTAAAGGACATAACACAGACGCACATCTTGGTAACCGTCCTTTTCCAGGATTTAACTATGTTAGAATGATTGCCTTTACTGATGAAGCGCTGCTTGATAAACTTATTGTCGAGATAACTGCATTAAACAAAATAGTTGAAAGAGATGATGATCTTATTCGATTATTCCAGGTTCCATTAGAAAGAATATTATAAGATTTAATAAAGTGATTAGTGCATAAACACTAATCACTTCAACTTATTTAACACTTAACTTATACTCTTTATATATCTATCCAGTAAGAAAATTTAATTAAGAAAATATCATCAGATTCAGAATTAATTAAATTTTTAAAATCATTTCTAAAATTAAACTCACCTGGATTTTCAAAATTCATCCTGCTGTTTGTCCAGGCAAAGTAGAATACTGAACCCGGTAACACTTCCCATCTTAATATTAAATTTCCCCGTAAAGATTTAAAATTAAAATCAGGATTATAAAAATTAAACACTGCTGCTGGTCCGTTTGCATCAGGATCTACAGAATATGTATTAGACTGTGAATTATAACTTATTTGTCCTTCATCAGCATTATAACTTCTTGTATCAAGCGTTGGAGGATTAGTAATCTCTTTAAAGTTTTCATAATCACCAACTGCAAACAAAGGCTGAATGTATAATTGTAAACTTAATGCGGGAGTAAAAATCCAATTTAATCTTATATTGGCAGATAATGTTGTTTGATCCAAATCAGAAAAAACATACCGTGTGTTGTAAGAATTTACAGCGTATATATCAGAAAAATTTCCAACCCACTGATACTTAGTTGAGTTAATATAATATTCCGGGCCAAATGAAAAACTAATTTGTGAATTAGGTTTCCATTCAAATGTTATTCCGGCATCAATTTCTTTACCGCCTATCTCATTTCCCCAATAAGATACATAAGGAGAAAAAATAATTTTTTCCCTGCTGTCTGTTGATGCATTAATACCAAAAGAGTAATTACTCGGAACATTAAGTTTTGGTCCACCGCGGGTTAATGTTTTGGAAACCGATTTAAAATTGATTGAAGTATTAAAATCAAATGACCAATAGTTTAAGAATTGAGCAAACCCGCTTATAAAAAATCCCTCTCTCTCAATGTTATCTTCAAAATCAGAAGTGCGGCTATAAGCGATATTTATATTTTTCCTTCTGAAAACCGGATCAGGATCGTACCATCTATAACCTGTTACGATGTGACCATTAATTCGGTCTGCAAGCCACTGTGAACCAAGATCGTTGTACTCAAATCCAGGAGATACAATACCGATTGCAGTATTTAAATAAAAATTACCTTTTTGTTTATTTAACATCACTCTTGAAAAATATCCGGCAATTGAAGTTCTGTTTGTATCAATTGGCATATAAGTTTTATCGGGTCGCTGCATATATCTATAAGGTTGCTTTTGCAAAATTTTAAGATAATCTTTTGAACCCGCAACATAAGAACCAACCACTGAGCCTGTGATTACATAAGTTTCATCTTCATCAAGAAATGTCCAGCCATCTGCTCCAAAAGTATATGCCTGATTGCTTAATCTGTTTTGCAGATTAGTATTTTTTAAATCTCTGTTAACGGAAGTTACAATCATTCCAATTGCCTGTTTACCGGAATTAAATTCTTTTTGAGTTCTAAAAACTCCATAATGTGTAAGTGGCTCTACTTCTTCTTCAATCCTGTTTATACTGTTTGATTGAATAACTGCAAACGTACGTTCTGTAACTGAACTCAGGGCACCGATTGTCCATGTTTCATCAACTTTGCCTGTTAGTTTTACAGCTCCAAGAATTCTTGTTTCAGGTGGATAATCAACATATCCTTGTGTAGAAATATTACCCTGAGGAGCTCTTCCGATTCTTCTTGAATAAAATAATTCAGGCGTACTAAAATTAAATCCCCAATTATTATTAGCGCCTCCCATCCCGAATGAAAATATATTTGAGCCCTCAATAAAGAATGGTCTTTTCTCAGTATAAAAAGTTTCAAAGGCAGAAAGATTTACTATTGCAGGATCAACTTCTACCTGTCCAAAATCAGGATTTATAGTAGCATCAACATTAAGGTTACTGCCTAAACTAAATTTTAAATCTGCACCAATTGAAGTAGCATATTGATTAGATTTGTAGAAAGGATCATTAAAATCGTGCACAAGATATTGTGCTTTTTGAACAATGTATGGAAGCACCTCAAATCTTTGTTTTGGTTTTATGCCATCTAACCCAACCAGATCTGCAAATTTTGAGACGAAGCCGCTTTCCTTTTTCGGCACCATAACATAGAATGACATTTCGTGTCTGCGTTTAATATCCCGATTAATATTTATACCCCAAACCATTTTATCAGATTCTTTAAATCTTAGCTGAGTAAATGGAATTCTGATTTCAACATTCCAACCGTTTTTATCTATGGTTGTTTTCTTTTCCCAGATACCATCCCAGGAATTATCGTCCCAACTATCATTAAATAATATCCCATCACAAACAGAACCACCCGCATTAACCGCAAAGAAATAACCTGTTCTATCATCGTTGTAAGGATCAAGATAAATCCAAATCCAATCTGATTCTATAACATTATCCCTGCGCATAAGTGTTGCATCAATAGAATCCGGATTAGAGTCAAAAAATCTTCCGCTGAAGTAAATATT
>DASVGS010000260.1:0-2264 GCA_036379435.1 Ignavibacteriaceae bacterium | reverse complement strand
CCAGTTAAAAATTACATGTCATACTATGCAGCTTGCCGTTCTGAATTCACTCAATGCCAAATATCACTTATGCATGATATTTTAGACAATCTTGAATCAGATTTGTTGATAAGTTGCACACCTAACATATTCTGTGCTGATATCACTATTATGGGGAATGTTGAATGGACGGATGAATTAAGGGAGTTATGTCCTCATCAGAAAATAATAATAAGTAAAAACGGCTCTTTAACTTTAAATAATACTACTATAACAGTTACACAAGTTCCTGACCCACCTTCAATTCAGTGCACATCGCTTTTACAACCCAATCTTTGGGACGGCATATACATTGAAGGAAAAAGTATCGAGACAGAAAATAACCAAACAGAGGTTTTTGGTAACCTCTTTGTCCTGAACCATTCTTTAATTGAATTTGCAGAAAATGGAATAAATGCTCCTGTTCGATTTGGATCAATTATTGTGGCTAATAGTCTAATAAGGTCCTGTGGAAAAATAATTGATGCCAGAGATGTTTGGCCGTTTTCGTTACCCGAAGAAAGTGAAAGTTCTTTCAGTTATAAGAATAATTCCGGAAGCTCATTTCCTCCTTGTGGATGGTCATTAAACAATCCTCCTCCCACAATTCGAATTACAAATAGTACAATTTCATCCGATGAATTTGAATTAGGGCATGCCAGACCAATTTCTCAAATCAAGGTTAGTGGATCAGAACTATACATAAATAATACTGACATCTTAAACAATACAAATTTAGAACTCACCGCTATAAATCAGGCTAAGGGGAAATTATCCATTTATAATGGGTCTAAAGTAAATGGTTTTGCAATAGGACTTACAAAAGGTACTGATATTTTTTCTTCTTGTTTCCGAAGGGGCCTGGTAGTTAAAAAAAGCTCGTTCCTTAATTGCAATAAAGCAATAGAAAACAACTCTGCCCTTTTATTACTTTCTGACAACTATATTGATGGATCTGTTGAAACAAATGGGATGTGCTATCAATCTATTCAGAAAAATAAATTTTTAGGTTCTTATTTAAAAAGCCAAAGTCCCATTGAGTCTTCCGTATTCCAAGATAATTGTTTTGAAAATTCTCATGTTTCGATAGAAGGTCAAAACAACAACACATTACTTTATTGCAATTATTGGGATTCAGATGTTGCAGTAGATATTGGCACGGTAGCGAGTTTACCTATGGCATGGGGGGATGTAAATACATCATCTGGTAATCATAAAAATGGCAGCTCCACTATGTATTGTTACTATCAAGAGTCTACCAATTTTCCACATTATGTTTTGAACATCCCAGAAGAAGATTTTGATTATATAGGAAAGATTGAAGCAAAATTCTCTTTTTCTGCGAGGGAATGTCTAGAAGATCCTTGTCCAACAATTCCTCCGGCGCCTGATCCTGTCTGGGATGACCCATCAGAAAATTTGGATGACTTAGATGATCAAATTCAGGGTATGGATGACAATATAGCAGTTCTAGAATCGGAATATACTTATTTGACCGGTGAAGCTGCTCAAAAAAAACTAGAAACAATATCTCAATTAAAAATACAGCGAAATGCAATTATCGGTAAATCTCTTCTATTTCTCGAAACAGATGATAGCCTAAGTACTTCAAATTTATTAAGTGAAGCAGACACGTTGCTTCCGCAATTAAGTCAATTAAATACACTTTGGTACTTGCATAAATTCAGTGTAATAAATTCCTTACTTGAATTTAATAATCTTGATGATGCATCAGTTTTTAATGAAGTTGTTTCATGGCTAGATGAAAAACAAGATTCAACAATATTGTTTTCACTTACTGATCTTGAACTTGATACTTTAAAAGAATTTGCTGAATCTTCATTTGGAGATTACACAAACATCGTTCGTTCTTTTCTTCAGTCTGAATATGATATACATGTGCCTTGGGCTGACACAATTGAACCCAGATCTATCAACTTAAGCAAAAAGGAATCAAAAAAGACAATAACCTTTCAATACAGTATTGTACCAAATCCAACAACAGGGTGCTTTAGTATTGAATCTTCTGATGGAAAAAACGCCAAACAACCCATAATTATTACTGTTTATAATCTTAACGGAATTTCAATTCTTAAAAAGAATTTATTCACCTTTGAACCGATTTGCTTTACAGATTTTAATGCTGGAATTTACATAGTAAAAACCCAATTTGAAAAATCTAATTTTATTGATGTCCAATTACTTGTAAAACAATGACCATTTAAATAGCTTAATAAATATGAAGA
>DASVGS010000259.1:0-3054 GCA_036379435.1 Ignavibacteriaceae bacterium | reverse complement strand
TTTCTTACTCTTTTATCTTATAGTCGTAAAGAAATCCTTGTCTCTCTTTAGCTTCTTTGTCCCATTCAACCACCGTAGTTTTTAGAAACTCCTCTTTAGCTTTTTCAAGTTTAGGAAGATCGAGTGCAATATATATTTGTGCTTTTTCTTTTGTTGATATATCAGGAAGATCAACAGGATACTTCCATCCTTGTTTAACAAAAAGTGCTGCTAATTCTCTTCTTGCCTGTTCACCTTTTTGGATTGATGTGCCTAATACTCTTAATGCTTCAACAGGTGCATGAAATCCTAGTGCATTTGCAGCAGCAACCCAATCCCATCTCCATTGTGCGTGTCGTATCAACTTTTGAATTGGTTTCATCTGTTCTTCGGTCGCACCATTATCCCAGGCAATTTTTGCTTCAATGTGGGCTGCTGCAATAGTTTTCTCAGCAATTCTTCTTATCTCTTCAATTCTATCCTGTCTGTCATAAACATCTTGAACCAATCTTTCAGTTTCTTCTCTGTGGCAGACCTGACAAGTATTTGCAACATTATTTAATGGTGATTGAATATGATGATCTGTAAACTTAACTCCGCCTTCGCTCTTATACGGCATATGACAATCGGAACATGACACACCACGAATTGCATGAATGCCTGTCATAAATAATTCATAGTCTGGATGCTGGGCTTTTAACATAGGCGTTTTACTGAGTGCATGAGTCCAGTCGGAAAATTCCATATTATCATAATATGCTTCCATTGAGTCGGCACTAAAACCATTATCCCAGGGAAATGTTAAATATTTACCATCACCTTTAAAGTAATATTCAACGTGGCACTGTGCACAAACCAGTGATCTCATTTCCTGTCTTGAAAAGCTGTTTATATCTTTTCCCTTTCTCTGGAAGGCTTCAATTAATGCTGGGCGCGTGATTCTTAAATTCATGGTTTTAGGATCATGGCAATCCTGACAGCCAATAGGGTTTACTATTTCGGGTCCGAGATCTTTCCATTTTTTCTCATAAAAATTTGCTGCACCAATTTCATTCATAACTCTTGGAACGTCTGTACTCTTGCACGTCCAGCAAGTAGCCGGTTGTGGTGAATATTCATTATCACCTGTTCTTAAAATATTTCTTATATCTTCAATCGCATGCGCGTGTCCTCTTCCCTGATTATATTCTCGTGAAAAAGCGTAACCTGCCCAAAGCACAACTAACTCTGGATATTTTTCAAGATAATCAATTTTTTTTGAGCCGCCATGTTTGCTTGCAAAATTTGTCTCTAATGTTTTAAGATAAGATTCATATTCGCGCGGGTAATTTTCTCCCCACACTTCATTCCTTGGTTCCCAATCATTAATTGGTTTTACCATTTGAAGGGTTACTGATTCACTCCTTCTTTCAATTATCGATGAAGCGAAAAGACCGACCAGGAAAACGATTACTGCTGTTCCTAAAAACAACAACCATCCAAGCCAGGGTTTATTTTTGATTACTTCACTTATTGGTTTCATTTTTAATCCTATCGTGTTTTATAAAAATTAATTCTTTTTTATTACAAAACTTTTTTCGATCCACTCCGGAAAAGGTTTTGAAAGTGCGGGCACTTTAGCATATGGAGTTGATGATAAACTATTAACTCTTCCATGAGGTACCTCACGATGACAATCCCAACAGTAGCCTTCACCTTCTTCCTGAATTTTCTGATTGCTAATTGCTCTTAGTGAAATTGGATGAATCACATTCGAATGGCATCTAATGCAATTTTGTTGAACTGCATTTCTGCCGGCTTCTTTAATTCTTATCACTTGAGGTTCTAATCGAAATGTGAACACATATGAATGCCGCAAACCATCTGATGCCTTGAAGAAATATTTTTTGATCATATTGTCTTGTGGTACATGGCAGTCATTACAAACAGTAAACCTTCCATGGCTGCTTCGTTCCCAGGTAGCATAATAAGGGGTCATAACATGACAATTTATGCATGTTTCAGGTTTATCTGATATGTATGAAGTAGCATTTGCTAGGCGCAGAACAAGAAAAAATAATCCTGTTAAAATTCCTAAAATAATTACTACACCAAAGTGCCATTGTGGCGGAGGAATGAATGCGTGAATCATCTTTAAAATTTTCATTAAGTGTTATCCCGATTCTCTTTAAAAATTTTAATTTATTTGTATTGAAGTTTTTTTTGCTGAATTTATAATCGATCGCACACTTTTGAACTAATTAAAAAAGAACGCTTGCTTTTTACTGCTTTTTTAAAGATTGAATCATTTTTTACTTAAACAAGATAAGCCGAATTAGTTCTAATTTCAATAAAGTTAAACGATAGTATTGAGGTTCATTTCTATAAATTTAAATATTATTGTCCATCTAATTTTTTTTGTTGATTCTGCTGCTCAACATCCTTATTTAATTTTTTAAACTCTTTTACTCCAGTTGGATGCCCATAACTATTCATATATTTATAATGCATCAGGTATTCTTCTTTGGTGATTTTATTTTGCCAGTTACCAGTTAACATAGCAAAACCAGTTACAATCATAAATATTGAAACAACGCCAATAGCAACAAATTTTTTATTTATTTTCTTTTTTCCTGGAAGAACTGATTTCAATTCCAGGGTATCTTTAACAGGACAAACATCAACACAGTTTAAACAAGTTGAGCATTCATCAGATATTACTGTTTTAACACTATCTACTTTTATAAAAGACGGACAAGCTTTATTACATAATCCGCAATCAATACAGCTTTTGGCATTACGCTGAATTTTATTTGGGCTTAGTAATGAAGATATTCCAAGCAAAGCTCCGTAAGGACAAAGGAATCTGCACCAGAAACTTCTGATAAAAATTGAAAGCACAAATAGAACTGCTATTACAATTAATGCAGTTTGTGATATATGAGCAAAGAAATAGTACATCTTAACATCTGAAACAATATTGTAAGGACTATCAAGAAAGGCTTTAAGTGCCAAAGATGACATTAAGAAAACAACTGAGTAAACCAAAAACGCAAGCAAAATATATTTTAGACTTCTTAACGGATAATCCAGCCA
>DASVGS010000258.1:0-4264 GCA_036379435.1 Ignavibacteriaceae bacterium | reverse complement strand
GAGGGAATTGATCAGACACGCGGATGGTTTTATACTTTGCACGCAATTGCAACTATGTTGTTTGATAATGTTGCATTCAAAAATGTAATTGTTAACGAATTGATCTTGGACAAAACAGGAAGAAAAATGTCTAAGTCTATCGGTAATACAGTTGATCCATTTGCATTATTTGACAAATATGGTGCCGATGCAACCAGGTGGTATCTGGTTACAAACTCTCCGCCTTGGCGTCCCACATTATTTGATGAGGACGGCCTGGTTGAAGTTCAGAGAAAATTTTTTGGAACTCTTGTCAATACTTATTCCTTTTTTGCACTTTATGCAAACATAGATGGATTTAACTTTAAAGATGCACTTATACCGTATGAAGAAAGACCGGAAATTGACCGCTGGATCATCTCAAAATTAAATGAACTGGTTGAAGAGTACGAACAGTTAATGAACGATTATGATGTAACCAAAGCAGCACGCGCAGTATCAAATTACACAATTGATCAGCTTTCAAACTGGTATGTACGAAGAAGCAGAAGAAGATTCTGGAAATCCGAAATGAACAAAGAAAAACTTTCTGCTTATCAAACTTTATATGAATGTCTTTCAACTGTATGCAAATTAACTGCACCATTTGCACCCTTTATTTCTGAAGCGATCTATCTCGACTTGAATGCAGAAACCGGACGGGAAAAATATGAATCTGTTCATCTGGCAGATTTTCCAAAATCGACTTACCGGGATAAAAATCTGGAAGAAAAAATGGAAGTTGCACAGAATGTTGTTTACTTAACCCGTGCAATGCGTGCAAAGAATAATCTTAAAGTACGTCAGCCGCTTAAAAAAATAATGGTAGCTCTTGATAAGAATAAGCACGATGCACTATCGAAAATGAAAGATGTAATTCTTGAAGAAGTGAATATTAAAGAGCTGATAATTTTAACTGATGATTCTGAGATTGTTAATAAGTCGGCAAAGGCAAACTTTAAATCGATTGGACCAAAATTCGGAAAAAAAGTAAAAGCTGTTGCGGAATCGATAAAAAACTTCGCTAAAAATGAAATTTCTAAAATTGAACAGGGAAATGAGATCACTCTTAATATTGAAGGCGAAGATCTGATAATCGGCAAAGAAGATGTTGAAATAATAAGCACCGAGATTACGGGTTGGGTTGTAGAAGCAGAAGCAGGAATTACTGTGGCAATTGATACAGAGTTGGATGAATCGCTTATTGAAGAAGGATTAGCCCGCGAATTTGTAAATCGTATCCAGAATATGAGAAAAGATGCAGGATTTGATGTAACTGATAAAATTATTATTACTTTTACGGGCTCTGAAAATTTTATTAAAGCTATTAAGAATTTTAATCAATATATTTCGACTGAAACTCTTGCAGAAAAATTATCTGAAGGAATCAAAAGGGAAAATGGATTTACTCAGGAATTTAAAATTGGTGAGTTTGATTGTTCAATCAACATAGAAAAGGTACAATCCTAATAAGAGGAGAATCTAACATGGCAGCAAAAACTACTGTTAAGAAAAATGCAAAAAAAAGTTCCGGCAAAACCGGAAAATCAGTTGTAAAAAAAGAGCAGAAAAAGAAAAAACATGTTAAAGTTGCGGCACCACAGAAAACTGTAAAGAAGCAAGCACCCAAGAAAAAGGAAGTAAAAAAAGTGACCCCTAAAAAAGTAACTAAAACTAAGGCAGCTAAAACCAAAACTGCTCAAAAGAAATCTGTTATAAGCAAAAAAATAACGGTTGAAAAAAAACAAACTGTAAAGCCTAAAGTAAAACATTACGTTGCTAAGAAAAAAGAAGAAGAATATATTTCTCCGGAAGTAGCCGCTGCAAACCGTGCTGCTGCGCTAAAGAAAATAAAAGGTTACAGCAAAAAAGATCTTGAACAGTTTAAAGTAATCATTCTGGAAAAAAGAGACGAAATACTTGAGCAGCTTCAGAACTTAAGAGAACAAATGCTTGATCCTACAACAGGTGAATATATAAATGAAAACTCACCTTACTCATTGCATATGGCTGAGCAGGGAACTGATGCAATGGAAAGAGAAAAAACATTTCTCTATGCACAGAGGGAAAATAAATTTCTCGGGTATCTTGAAGATGCTTTGAAGAGAATCGAAAATGGTACTTATGGAATTTGCCTTGAATGTATTGAAGAACCGCAGCATCTTTGCCCAACCTGTCCTTTGATACCCAAAGCAAGATTGGAAGCAGTGCCGCACAGCCAGTTATGTTTACCAATGAAACAGAAACAAGAAAAAAAATAATATTTAATAGATGATACAGGGTCTAAAATTAAATTTTCTGGATTGTCATTCCCACGAAAGTGGGAATCTATTTTATCAAGGAGTTTGTAATAGTTGAAAGCGTTGTATTTATCATTTGCTGTCGTAGTAATTGATCAGATTTCTAAATTGATGGTTAAAGGTTTCTCGATTCCATTCCTTAATATTAATTATGATGGAATGTATCTGGGGCAGATGATTCCCGTGATTGATGATTTCTTTAGATTGACTTTTGTGGAAAATCCGGGGATGGCTTTTGGTTATGATCCCGGCAGCAACTTCAAATTAATCATTTCTATCTTTTCACTTGTTGCAAGTATAGGGTTGATATTTTATTTGTATGTAATTCGTGATAAGAGCTGGAGTCTTAAAATAGCTATTGCACTTATACTTGGCGGTGCTGTTGGAAATTTAATTGACAGAACTTTTTACGGATTGCTTTTTGATTATGCTCCGTTATTTTACGGAAAAGTAGTTGATTTTTTTGATGTGGATTTTTTTGATTTTACTTTGTTCGGAAGAAGTTACGATCGCTGGCCGGTGTTTAATGTTGCAGATGCCGCCGTTACTATAGGCGTTTTGGTTCTTTTACTTTTTTATAAAAAGCATCAGGAAGATGATGAAAAAATTAAAGAAACAGTTGAGGCAGCACAATCATCAGAAACAATGATGCCGGAAGTAGTTTCAGGAACAAATAATAATGGCTCGGATATAATACAAGAAGATCAGGTAAATGAGCAAACTGATATCAGAAAAGAAATTCCTGATTGATGTTCCTGAGGGGAAAAGAAAAGAACGAATAGATACATTTCTTACTCATCACATCGAAGGTACCACAAGATCTAAAGTTCAAAAAGCTATTGAAGCAGGACTTGTTACTGTAAATGGTGTTGTAGTCAAATCAAATTATAGTGTTAAACCTTTCGATAAAGTTGTAGCAATACAGCATATCACTCCGCGACCCGAAGATGTTGAACCGGAAGAAATTCCATTAGACATTGTTTACGAAGATGATTGTTTGATTATCGTTAATAAACCAGCAGGAATGGTTGCCCATCCTGCTTATGCAAATTACACCGGAACACTTGTAAATGCTCTTCTCCATCACACCAGATCTTTAAGCTCTCTTAATGAAGCAGGAAGACCGGGGATTGTTCATCGTATTGATAAAGATACAAGCGGACTTCTTGTTGTTGCTAAAGATGATTACACACACACAAAGTTAGCCGCACAGTTTTCAAAGCACACAACCGAAAGAGAATATCACGCAATCTGCTGGGGAAAGTTTAAAGAAAAAGAAGGTGAGATTGCTACAAAGATTGCACGCAGTAAAAGTGATAGAAAAAAATTTACAATTAGTGATAAAGAAGGAAAAGAAGCAATAACTCTTTTCAAGGTCATTGAGCAATTTGAGTTTACTTCTTACATTAAACTAAATCTTAAAACCGGAAGAACACATCAGATAAGAGTTCATCTTTCAGGATTGGGCAAACCAATTTTTGGTGATAAGACTTATGGTGGTGATAAAATTCACGCAGGATTTGAATCGCCAAAACTGAAAAGCAGAATTGCAAATCTTTTAGAGATAATGCCAAGACAAGCATTACATGCAAAAACTCTTGGCTTCATTCATCCGCATACAAATAAACTTGTACGATTTGACTCCGAATTGCCTGAAGATTTTAAACTGCTTTTAGAAATACTTCACACATAAATACGTCATTGCGAGTGGTTGCGACTTGTCGGGAGAGCGAAGCAATCTATTAATTACTTAAGAGACTGTATGTCAGTCTGAGCTTGTCGAAGACTGACATTTTCATATTGTGTCACACTTCGACAGGCTCAGTGTGACAATTATATTGCCAGTATTTAACTCTCGCAATGACCGTTAATCTTAATTATATTTGTATTAGTAATTATCAAACAAAAAGAAAAATAAATGTTAAAACTTTACAACACACTTACAA
>DASVGS010000257.1:0-2472 GCA_036379435.1 Ignavibacteriaceae bacterium | reverse complement strand
AATGATAAGAAAAATGCCGATATAACCAGTAATTCTTTTTTGTTTAACAATGATTCGAATCGGATCTTCATAAACTGATAAATACTTTTATTAAGATAGATAGATTTTTTATTCAAGCGAAAGAAAATGATTCTCACCAAGTGCAGCAAAAGGTTTACAGTTAAGTGTATCTCTCAAACCATTTTCGTAAAGTGATTTTGCTCTGAATGCAATCATTGCAGCATTATCGCCGCAGAATTGAAGATCAGGTATGACAACATTTTTTTGATATCTTTCTGCAAGCCCGGTTATTTCAGATTTTAAAAATGAATTTGCTGCAACTCCGCCGACTACTGATATGGATGCAACATCATATAATTCCAATGCACGTTTAACGTTTCTTGTTAGCGCTTTTACAGCAGCCACCTGAAATGATGCTGCAATATCATTTTTATCGTTCAAAGATAATTTATCAACTCCGCCTTGTGACTGCACGTAACGCAGCACAGCGGTTTTTAATCCACTAAAAGAAAAATTTAACTTCTGTTTTAAATCAGAAACTGGAAAATCAATTTTATTTCCATCACCTTGCAAAGCAGCTTTCTGTATTTTCGGTCCACCGGGATAACCCAACCCCAATAACTTTGCAACTTTATCAAACGCTTCACCGGCAGCATCATCAACAGTACTGCCAAGTTTAATAATTTCTGTAAAACTATTAACTAATAGTAATAATGTGTGTCCCCCGGATACAACTAAACATAAGAAAGGAAATTCTGGTTTTTGCGGCATCAGAAATCCCGAAAATATATGCCCTTCAATATGATTAACACCAATGAATGGTTTATTGGATCCAAATGCCAATCCTTTTGCATAAGTTAATCCAACAAGCAGGGCGCCAATTAAACCGGGACCTGCAGTAGCCGCAATCAGATCAACATCCTGAAGCACGATGTTGGATTTTTTAAGTGCGGACTTTACGAGAGGATTTACAATTTGCAGATGTGCCCTGCTGGATAATTCAGGCACAACACCGCCATAGTTTGTATGGAAATCCTGTGAAGCAATCAAATTAGCGGTTAATTCATCGTGCTTTATTACTGCAACAGAAGTTTCATCGCAGGAACTTTCTATACCTAATACGATCATCTTCTTCCAAAAGTTATAAAGCTTTTAAAAATTGTTCCTGCAACAGATGGATTTTCTTTTAATCTTCTAACTGAATATGCATACCAATCCTTTCCAAATGGTACATAAATTCTGATTTTATAACCATCGCTATTAATTTTATCACGCAGGTCTTCACGTACACCAAGCAGCATCTGAAATTCAAATTTATCTTTTGGAATATTTTGATTTTTAATACGGGAATATGCGGCATCAATAAGAGGTTTATCGTGAGTGGCAATTCCAACATAGTTGCCGTCTTTAAACATTACATCAAGCAGTTTTAAATAATTATTTCTTACTTCCTGCCTGTCCTTATATGCAATCGAAGCAGGTTCAACATAAATTCCTTTACATAATCTATAGTTTGTTCCGATCTTATTTAACGTAACCACATCATCAAATGATCTGCGCATATATGCTTGTATTACAATACCAACATTTTTATACTGTTCGTAAATTCTTTTATAAAGATTTATAGTTTTATCAGTAAATGGTGAATCCTCCATATCAATACGTACAAAATTTTTATACTCTGCTGCTTTTTTTACCAATTCCATAATCTGTTCAAATGCAAATTGCTCATCAATGGCAAGTCCCATTTGCGTAGGTTTGATAGAGAGGTTTGCCTTCAATTTATTTTTTTCAATGGCTTCTAAAACTTCCAGTGCCTCATTCTTGCATTTTATTGCTTCTTGCTTGTTAGCAACAGATTCCCCAAGAACATCCATTGTTGCATAAATGCCTTTAGCATTTAATTTTTTAACAAAGTCAACTGCTTCCTGAAGTGTTTCACCCGCTATATATTTTTTTTGAAAAGAATCCAACTACCGATTTAGGCATTAATTGAACAATACGAACGATAAGATTATTGAAAGCGTTCACAACAAACTCCTTTAAAATTGCTTTCCAAATTTAGTGTATTTTATTGATGGAATAAAAAAGATTTTATATGTGGTAATTGCGAGTGCGTCTTCGATCAAAGCAAACTACTAAAAAACTTACCATACATAACAAATTGCTTCACCTGATAAATCAGGGATCGAAATAACTAGTTAATTCCCAAAGTAATTAATAGCAGTTCAAACTTCATTTTCAAATCATTTATACTTGAATCATTAGAGAAAATAAAATCAGCACGCTTCTTTTTTTCTTCTTCAGAAATCTGATTTAATTCTCTCTTAATAAAATCTGATTCTGTAAATCCGGACTTAATTTTTCTTGTAAGCCTTAAATTTCTTTCTGCAGTAATTAACACAACATAATCGAACAGATCTTCCATGTCGGCTTCATAAATCAATGCGGCTTCAACAAATAGTACATTTG
>DASVGS010000256.1:0-6986 GCA_036379435.1 Ignavibacteriaceae bacterium | reverse complement strand
ACACGCAATCCTCTTTCCGCGGCAAGTTTTTCTGTTTCATCAAAAACATCCTGCATAGATGTTACTTTGTAGTTTGTAAGATTTATAGAAATTTGCACACGATCGTATTTTGGAACCGACCAGCCAATTGCTTTGCAATGTTTAAATTTACCGGGGATTTTAACTGACTGTCCTTCCGGTTTTACAATATCAATTCCATTTAAATCAAGAAGTTCAGCAAGATCATAATCATGAACATCTTTGCAGTGTTTAATCGTTTCTTCTATTTTCTTTCCTGTAAAATCACAACTGCCGCAAGGATATTTATCTTTTTCATATTTCAAGATCTTTTCACTTTTAAAATAAAACGGACCATCGCCTCCTTCTCGGGCACTTCTTCCCTTTTCTCTTAATTCAAATGCGATGTCTGTTGCGTACTTTTCTTCTCGTGTATTTAAATCTATGTTGTAAGCGATTAAAAATTCTCTTACACCGATAACTGTCCCGCCGGCTTTTGCATTAAATTTTGCAGGACCAAAATCAGGTTTCCATTCCGGTTTCTTTAATTTTTCTTCAAGTGCTTCGTACTCACCTTGCCTTATCTTTGCAAGATTTTCTCGCTCCGGTCTGGTTGCTGATTTTTCATAAAGGTAAACCGGAATTCCAAGTTCTTCACCAACTTTTATTGCAACTTCTTTTGAAAGCTCAATACATTCTTCAGTTGTAATTCCGCTAACTGGAACAAAAGGGCAAACATCGGTTGCGCCCATTCTAGGATGAGAACCTTTGTGTTTACTCATATCAATTAGTTCAGCAGCTTTTTTAATTGAATTGAAGGCAGCCTCCTTAACTCCTTTTGCATTGCCTATAAAAGTTACAACCGTACGATTCATATCATAACCGGGATCAACATCAAGCAGTTTTACACCTTCTACTTTTTCAATTTCATCAGTTATTTGCTTGATTATTTCCGGACGCTGTCCTTCTGAAAAATTTGGTACACATTCAATAAGTTGTTCGTTCATTTGATCCTCGTTTTATTATTTGCGATCGTCATTACAAATGAGTCTGCGAGTGACGCAATCTCAAGTATCTTACTAGATTGCTTCGCCTTAATCGGGACTAGCAATGACTTTCAAAATTTTACTACAAAATTAAAACAATTGGATTCAATTCTCATCTTATTCACAAAATAATTTATATTAGAGTAATCATAAAAATTGAAATTAGAATATGGAACGATTAGCATATCGAATTAACAAAGCCGGCTCGATAAATAATTTAAAACTTATCAAAGAAAATCTTCCTGATCCAGCAAACGATGAAGTAACAATAAAAATAAAGGCAATCGGTTTAAACTTTGCGGATGTCTTTGCTTTACAGGGTTTATATTCCGCAACTCCAAAGGGAAGCTTTGTCCCTGGTTTAGAATATTCAGGTATCATAATTAAAAAAGGCAGAGATGTAACTGAATTTGAAATTGGTGATAAGGTTATGGGAGCGATTAGATTTGGAGCATATACAACTCATTTAAATATTAATAAAAAATATATAATTAAACTTCCATCAGGTTGGAGTTTTGAAGAAGGCGCCGCTTTTACAGTGCAATCATTAACAGCTTATTATTCTTTAGTTGAACTTGGGAATATTAAAAATAACTCAACAGTACTAATTCATTCGGCTGCAGGTGGGGTTGGAATTTATGCAAACAGAATAGCAAAAAAATTTAATGCTTATACAATCGGTACAGTGGGTAGTGATAAAAAAATTGATCTACTTAAAAATGAAGGATATGATGATGTTATTGTTCGTGATAATGATTTTCCAGAAAAATTAAAAAATAGTTTGGCTAACAGAAATCTTGATATTGTTTTAGAATGTATCGGCGGGAAAATATTTTCTGAAAGTTTCAGGCAATTAAGTGCAGGCGGCAGAATAATTGTTTACGGTGCAGCTCAGTATTCTACAGGTGGTGCTTATCCAAATTATTTAAAGATAATAACAAAATATTTAACACGTCCTAAAATCGATCCGCTTTCATTATCAGATAAAAACAAAAGTGTATTGGGATTTAATCTGATTTACTTGTGGGATAGAGTTGAGATTCTAAAAAAATTTTTAAAAATAATTTTAGATATGAATCTGCCTAAACCATACATTGGCTCTGTTTATAACTTTGATGATTTAGTAAAAGCTGTACGGCAATTTCAATCCGCACAAACAATTGGTAAAGTAGTAGTAAAAGTTGATTGGAATTATTAATTACCTGTTACGTATGGATAATTATTAATTACTTCAGGTTTAAAAGTATCTTCACTCAATTGGGGATCCGATCTCATTCTTGTATAAAAAAGTTGATTCGCTCCAAAGAGTAAAGTTTTTACATTATACCCAAGCACCGTTAAATAAGCAGCCATACAAGCGCTTAAATGTCCATCAGCACTGTAAATAATTATTTTAGAATCTGCAGGAAGTGTTTGCAAATTTTTTATGCTTCTAAAATCGAAGGTCGGAATATCCCGGTACCAAATTGTTCCTACAGCATGCCCTCTTCCCTCTTGCAGAGGCGGCATTATGTATAGTCTTTCCTGTCCATAACAAATTTTTAAATAGTTCGGATTGAGCAGGAAATCATATTGGTTTTCGTAATTAACACCGGATATAAACCCCTGTTTAATAATCTGTTTAATTCTGAAAACAGCTAACTCTTTATCGGTTTGCAAAGAAGATGGAAAATTAATTTGCGGCAGTGGAGACAGCGGCAGCATTGGATAATTTTGATTTGTATTGTTAATATCTTCCTCATCTTTTAAATACTGCAGCCAATCTTCAGCAAAATTAATATTCCAGTAAGCCATTCCGTATTTAAGTGAAAATGTATTTTCAAAACCTGCAAGCCGAAATAAACAAACAAAGTATGCAGATGACTGTCCGTTTTTACTAACTATAACTATTTTTTTTGATCGGTTTATCGAATAAAGTGAATCAACCGTTTCATATAGTTTATCTATAGGAATATTAATTGAATTTTGAATATGACCATTTATGAATTCATTGGCTGATCTGATGTCCAGAATTATATATTCTGATTGATAATTAAATAATTGAATTGCAGAAATTAGTCCAGGCGCCAGTTCACTATTTGCAAAATCACCCTGACTTTCGAAATAATGCAAAATTTTTGCGGTCTTGTCCAGTTCATAATTTATCACAGGACTGTTTTCGTCTTTAATACAGCCATTTAACGTAATTAAAATTATGAACAAAAATATTTTTATAATTTGTTTCATTATTATTAATTCACAAAATGTATATCGCTGCGTGCATATCCAATAAACATTCCAACCACATCTCTTCCTTCAACATTCCAATCTGTGCTTCCTGTTCCCTGAACGTAAGGATTATTTATTACCTGATTGCCTGATTTAGTAGTAAAATATTTTTCAAATGATTCATCAAAAGAAAAAACCTGAATATATCGTTTTCCATTGTATATATTTGTTTGATATTCCAGCGGATAAGAAGCTGTTCTTACTGAAACAGTCCCACCTGGTACTTGCCCATTTGAAGTTGATACCTGAAAGAAATCATCCGCAGATATTAAAGTACCAGCATCAACTTTCCATAATGCCGCATAACATTCGTTAGAATATGAATTAACAACTGCACCAGCATAGAATCCGCTTATATCAAAAAATACATTTTCAAGATTCGGCTGATATGGAATTTTTGTTTTTGCATAAAAAGTCTGATCACCTCTTTCTCCAAATAATTCAAAGTACTCACCAGAACTAACAGGTAAATCATAAAGCGGCAGATACAAGCCCTCTGTTGTGTAATGTAATGGAATAATTTTAATACTATCAATTCTTATATAAATAGTTGCATCTTTAATTTCAGATAGATTTATATCATAAGGAATTCCAAGAGGCAAAGTTTTGGTCAGTCTTACTCCCGGGAAAATTGAACCCGGAATAATTTCACTCTGCACAACCAGCAGTTCTTTATATGCACTATCAACACTTAGCAGCTCCTCATTCTCACAAGAAGTAATAATCATTAATAAAAGCAGCGATATAATTTTTAAATATTTCATACTTTAAAAAGTTATACTTACTCCTGCTGCAGGAATAAATGGAAAGAGTGAAATTCTTTTTAACTGTGCAATTTTGTTTCCTTCATTATCTTCATTATAAACTACGTATTGTGCAAAAGCATTTTTTCTATTGTACAAGTTGTACAGATTGACAAAAATGTTAATGTCTGCTTTATTCAACTTAATGTTATAGTTAGCTCCTAAATCAAGTCTGTGATAAGGTGGAAATTTTGATGCGTTAATTTCTCCGTAGTCGAGCAGTATTTCATCATTGCCGGAAACTCCTATTGGATTAAATATATACTGTCCGGGAGGCAGCGTATATCTTAAACCTGTTGCATATGTAAATGTTAAACTTAAAGACAGATTATCCATTACATCATAACTTGCAGCAACGGAGAGATCATTACGGCGGTCATATTTTGGATAAAATATTTTACCAGCATTAAGTTCAGAAAATTTTCTTTTGGTCCAGGATAAAGTATAACCAATCCATCCTTTAAAATTACCTTTTCTCTTTTGTACAAATAACTCAACCCCATACGCCTCACCCGTTCCTGCTGTAAATTGATCTTCAATTGAATTATCAAGCGCATTAATTTTAGGTGAATTTTTATACTCATACAGATTTTTCATATCGCGGTAATACCCCTCGATTGAAGCTTGATAAATTTCATCTTCAAAATATGAATCCATCCCAAAAACATACTGCACAGATTTACTCGGTTTTATTTTTTTTGTTGAAGGATACCAGAGATCTGTAGGAAGTGTAATATCATTTTTAGAAATAAGATGCAGATATTGATTAGCTAATGCAGCAGCACCTTTCAAATAGATATTATCTAATATTTGATAAGACAAAGAAAATCGTGGTTCAAAATTTAAATATTTATTTTCACCAAAATAAAATATTCTTCCACCAATGTTAGTTTTTAAGCCGCTAAAAAATTCGGATTCGTTTTGAAAATAAAATGCATTTTCAATCGAATTAATATTTTGTCCTGCGTATGGATCGGTATCAAAACCAGCATCATAATACTCATTATACAATAAATCATAATTGTGAAAAGAAATTTCAAATCCAGTTTTAAATATCTGATTTATATCCCACTTTATTTCTGCTGTTTGTTTTATTGTTATGTCTTTAAGATCCGGGTTTGAGTAGTATGAAGATGAGCTGACTGAATTTCCGCCGATTCCAATTTTTGAGGAAAAATTATAATTGATATAATTTAAAGTTGAATTCAGAAATACTGATCCTGTATTAATCTGAATCCAGTTGAGAGAAAGATTAATATTCTTCCATTCAATATCGTATAAAATATCATCAGCGGCAGGATTATACATTTTATCGCTGCTATACATTCCACTGATTGAGAAAGCACTTGTTTCAGATAAGATATAATTTACTTTCCCATTTATATCAAAAAATCTGTATTGCGGTACAGAGCTACCTTTGTTAAAAGTTTTTTGCCATGCGTCATAATACATCCATCTTCCGGCAACCATAAAAGTTGAAGATGATTTTAAAGGACCTTCCAAAGAAAAAAACGAGTTAATAAAACCCAATCCGATTGTTCCTGTTTCTTTTTCTTTTGTTCCGGATCTTAATTTCACATCCAGTACACTTGATAATCTTCCACCATACTCAGCGGGAAAAGCGCCTTTTATTAGTTTTACATCGCGGATGGCATTAGAATTAAATGTGCTTGCTATATTTCCAATATGAGATGGATTGTAAACTATAGATCCATCCACCAATGTTAATGTCTGATCAGGTGAGCCGCCTCTAACATATAATCCGTTTGATAATTCAGATGACTTGTTGATCCCGGGCAATAATTGGATCAATCTAAAAAGATCTACTTCGCCTGAAAAACTTGGCAGCTTTGATAAGAATTCTGAATTAACATCTATTGTGCTAACCGTACTTCTGTCAGTCTTTTTCCCCTCAACAATTATTTCACCTAACCGTATGTCCTCAGGTTCAAGCTGGACATTTAGATTTGTATTTGTTTCAGGATTAGAAGCATCAATTTCCTTAATCGCAGTTTTATATCCGATGTGCCGGTAAATTAAGAAGTATCTGGCTTTTTTTAATCTTGGTAGGACGTAGTAACCATAATTATTAGCTGCAGAACCAAATGCGGGATTCGAGTTTAAATCTATTGAGTCTTTATAAACTAAAATATTTGTACCAATTAAATTTTCACCGGTAACACTATCATAAATAAATCCTGTTATAGTGAATTCTTTTTCCTGGGAAAAACTGATACCTGAGAATCCCAAAAAAATAAGTACTAAAATGATGTACAAATTGTTTGAGTTCAAATTGCAACAAATAAAGTTTAAAATGCTATAAGTGAAATAGATAATTTATGCAAAAGAAGCAATAGTTAAATTAAATGTTTTATTCAATTAAAATTCATGTTCGTTGGTTACCTATCTTACTATTATTAAAGATAAAATGTTAATGCTGTTGGCATTCTGAGATCTGCTCATACTTATGTAAATTAGCACCTCAAATTTTTAACAAATGGAGAACGATGAAAAAAATAAGAAATATCGCGATAATTGCTCATGTCGATCATGGTAAAACTACGCTTGTAGATCAGATATTAAAACAATGTGCTGTTTTTAGAACTAATCAGGTTGTGCGGGAAAGATTTCTGGATTCTAATGATCTTGAACGTGAAAGAGGAATTACTATACTTGCAAAAAATATCAGCATACCTTATAAAGATTTTAAAATAAATGTAATCGATACTCCGGGACACGCAGATTTTGGCGGTGAAGTTGAACGGGTTTTAAAAATGGCAGATGGTGTTTTATTGCTTGTAGATTCATTTGAAGGTCCAATGCCTCAAACTCGTTTTGTTCTTGAAAAGGCATTATCACTGAATTTAAAGCC
>DASVGS010000255.1:0-7853 GCA_036379435.1 Ignavibacteriaceae bacterium | reverse complement strand
ATCTCACCATTTCTTTAATTGTTCTCATATCTTCAACTATTTTTCCCAAAATTGAAGATAATGCAGAAAGAGATTTCAGGAAATTTCCAGAAATCCATAGCAGTATATTAATTTTCCGTTTGGTTTGATATGGATGGGACTGAAAAATTCGATTTAATTCAAACAAAATTTAAAAGCTTTGCACATCTCTCTAATTTTTCAAATTCGAAAGAAATATTAATAAGCCCACTTAACGGTTCCTCAAAAAGTTTTGCAATTAAAGAACTGCTGGAGAAAAACGATCAGCTAATATTGCTTCTTTCGGATATCAAACTTGTAAACGAAACCAAAGTAGAGCTAAGTGTCTTGGGTCTTGCTAATGAACTGATCGTTCTCGATGAATTTAATCTGGAATCAATGCAAGAAAAAATAACCGAGATATCCAAACGAAAAAAATTTGTTTTGCTCACAACGTATGAAATACTTAATCTAAAACTTCCCAACAGAGAAAAGATAAACAATATTACAACTAAAATATCTGTTGGTGGAGATTTGAAGTTTGATGATCTGATTGAGTATTTAAACTTACTAGTTTACACTAAAGATAAATTTGTTGAAGCACCCGGCTATTATTCGCAACGCGGCGCCATAGTTGATTTCTGGTCCTATTCTGAAAAAAGTCCTGTCAGATTGGAATTTGACGGGGATTTTATTGAGTCGATCCGTTACTTTGATTCCGAAAGTCAAAGATCTTTTGAAAAAATTGAAGAGGTAACTCTTGCTGGCGCATTTGAAAATCAAGTTGCGGATTTTAGTTCAGATATTTTTAGTTATTTAGATAATCCTGTTTTTATTGCTTCATCTTATGAACTAAATAATATTAAATCTGCTGAAGTTGAAAAAATTGAAATTGAAAATGATAAAACTCCGGCTACTAAAAATCAAAAAGAACTTGCTGAAGACGAATTTCCTGAACCAAATCATTCATTACTTAATCCTGAGTCTGGGGCTCTGAAACAATTTACCAATGGCGAACAGGATGACAAACACACAATTCAATTTAATTATCAAAGCACAAATGCCCGCTGGATAATAGAGGAAGAAATTAATTCCGAGCAAAGAATTGATCTTGGAATTTCACCTTCACCTATTATTAAATCAAATTATCAAATTCTATTTAATACATTAAAAGATTTTACAGAAAAAAGCTTTAACGTTGTTATCACCGCTGAGAATGAACTTCAGACAAATCGATTAAAAGAACTTCTTGCAGAAATAAATCCTGAACTTGGTGATTTTATTGAATCAGGGAAAATAAAAGTTGAAACTTTAGCAATAAAAGAAGGGTTTATTAATCGCAACGAAAAACTTTTAATACTTACAGATTATCAAATTTTTAACAAACCTTACCGCACAAAAATTTCTTCTTCAAAAAAGTTTAAAAAATCTAAAGCCAAAAGCTTTGCCTCAATTAAGCGTGGCGATTATGTTGTACACGAGGATTATGGGATAGGGCAGTATGCAGGACTTGAAACGATTAAGATTGGTGATACAAATCAGGAATCAATGAAAATACTTTATGCTGATGGCGGTGTGGTTTATGTTAATCTAAATTATCTGGCACTGGTTAAAAGATATTCTTCAAATGACAATTTAAAACCAACACTTGCAACACTTGGCAGCGGTGAGTGGCTTAGCACAAAAGCCAAAGCAAAGAAAAAAATTAAAGAAGCTGCACGTGAGTTAATCGAACTTTATGCAAAAAGAAAATCCACACAGGGATATAAATTTTCACCAGACACATTATGGCAAAGAGAACTTGAAGCATCGTTCTTTTATGAAGATACTCCCGATCAGGCAAAAGCAAGTGAAGATGTTAAACAGGATATGGAAGCATTAAATCCAATGGATCGTTTGGTTTGCGGTGATGTTGGATTTGGTAAAACTGAAGTTGCTGTGCGCGCTGCATTTAAAGCTGTGCAGGATGGAAAGCAAGTTGGAGTACTTGTTCCAACTACAATTTTAGCAGAGCAGCATTACAATACTTTTAAAGATCGTTTGACACAATTTCCGGTTCGTGTTGCTGCACTTTCAAGATTCCAAACAAAGAAAGAACAAAAAGAAATAGTAAAACTTCTGGGAGAAGGTCAGCTTGATGTTTTGATTGGAACGCATCGATTAATTTCCAAAGATGTAAAGTTTAAAGATCTCGGTTTGCTAATTATTGATGAAGAACACCGGTTTGGTGTGGCAGCAAAGGAAAAACTGCGACAGGTAAAAATTAATGTTGATACACTTACGTTAACTGCAACCCCGATTCCGAGAACACTGAATTTATCTTTACTCGGAGCTCGTGATCTTTCAATAATTGCAACACCGCCTCCAAACAGGCAGCCTATTTTTACAAATGTTTCAACCTTTGATGCGTTAAAGATCCGTGAATGGATTATGAATGAATTAAAAAGAAACGGACAGGTCTACTTTGTCCACGATCGTGTTCAATCAATAGATAAGTTGGCAGATTATATCCGGAGATATGTTCCCGAAGCCAAAATCGGTGTTGCTCACGGACAGATGAAACCATCGCAACTTGAAGATGTTATTCACGGTTTTCTAAATCGTAAATTTGATGTATTGTTATCCACAAAAATTATTGAATCCGGAATTGATATTCCGAATGTGAATACTATAATTATTAATCGTGCAGATAGATTTGGACTTGCCGAACTTCATCAGTTACGCGGAAGAGTTGGAAGAAGTGATAGACAGGCGTATGCACATTTTATCGTTCCTTCTATGAGCGGAATAACAAAAAAAGCTTTACGCCGTTTGCAGGCTATTGAAGAATACACAGAAATTGGTTCCGGATTTAATGTTGCAATGCGCGATCTTGAAATTCGTGGTGCCGGAAATTTACTTGGTACCGAGCAAACTGGTTTTATAAATGATGTTGGTTTTGATCTTTATGTTAAACTAATAAATGAAGCTGTTGAAGAATTAAAATATCAGGACTTTAAAGAAGTGTTTAAATCTTTACCAAAGATAGAAGAAAGAACTGACCCGACGATTGATACATTTTTTGAAATTGGCATCCCTGTTACTTATATGCCAGAACAGATGGACCGGTTGAACTTTTATACTGCACTTTATTCAGTAAAAAGTTTATCTGAGATTGAAGAACTTAAAGAAGAAATGCTTGATAGATTTGGAGTTTTGCCGGAAGTTGTAAAACGATTGGTTTTAACAGCAACATTAAAGTTTTACGCTTCCTATGCGTTATTTGAACGAGTGGCAATCCAGAGAAAAAACATTCATATCATTCTTCCAAGAGGACAAAAAGAAGATTACTATAAAGTTCGTTTTGTTGAGTTGATGAGATTTATTATGGATGAATCTGTTTACAAGGATAAAATTAAATTCACTCAGCAAAAGGAAGTAATGAAATTGGTTATTGAAAACAGGTTTGAAAAACCGGAAGATATTCTTTCTTATTTGATAACTTTCTGCAGCAGAGTTTCAAAACTTTTTGGAAATGACGTAAAGATTAAAGTTGAAGCAGAAGAAGCAGCTTAATCAAATCTCACAATCCACAACTCTGCGTTCGTAACGCACTTCACCAAGCCATTTTTTTATGTCTTCATGATCAGGATGAATTTGATATTGATGCAATGCTTCTTTGCTTTTAAATTCGGAGTATAACACAACATCGCTGGAATCTTTCTGGTTACTAAAATCAAAACCAACTTCTACTTTTAGCAAGCCATCAACTTTGTCCTGCATTGCCAGAAGTTTTTCTTTTAAGATTTGTGCATTTATTAGTTTATCATTTCCATAAGCGCTTTCATTCAAGCGCCAGAATACAATATGTTTAATCATAAAATTTTAGTTAAGATTATTTTTTCTTTAATAACTAATATAAAATTACAGGCGTTACAAAATCTTTGTGGTTTCTTCAAGCCAGGTTAATGCTTCCGCCTCATCAATAAAAAGTTTAACGTTAAAGCCGGCATTTCTTAAAACAGTTTCCACAAAATCGTGAGAACTATCTGATGGGCTGGTTAGCATTGCAACTTTATTATTAGGATTTGCTTCCAGTTTTTTCATATCCTGTTTTGCAAAAATGTAATTTGCATTTATACTCTCAATATTTACAGAGTTTCTTAAATCATATAAAAAACAAGTAATGTTTTTTTTACTGCCCAGATTGAGAGCTTCCTTACCTAATTGTTCTGCCAGATCTCTGGTCATGTTTTCATTAACACGAAGCACGATATATTTTCCGGAATCAGAAACATTGATTTCATAACTCATATTATTTGCCTCCTGAAAATTGCATTCTTAAAATCTGCAATTAGCCAATCCAATACTTTTGCGTTTATAAAACATAAATATTTTTGGTCTCAAGTCCAATCACCACAAGATTTATTTAGTTTAATGATTTTTTTTGAATAATTATAAAGTAAACAGCGAAGATTATTTTCTTGATGAACATTTAATTGCAAGCCATTCTAAAACTTTTATCGTATTTGATCAATTCAATAAAATGCAATTACTAAATCAAACCGAATGAAATAGGCAAATAAATCCATTTTTTTGCCAAATAAAGTTTGTTTATTTTTTGCGCGGTAAAATTTGCTTATCCAATAACAAAGGGATTCCCAATGGCATTCAGAGATCAGCAAAAGTATTTGGATTTTCTCAAAAGATTTGAGAATAAAATGGATCGTAACGAGCAGGAGGATTATAAAAAGTTTGTTAAACGCCAAAAAGATGATGAAGACTTTGACACAGTCTCTATGAAACGACTTAAGGATTTATATGATAAGTTTTATTCTCCTGTTGATAAATCAAAGTATGATCATTTTTTTAAAAAAAGCAACGAATAAGAGGCATACAACGTCTAAACATTTATTCCGGATTTCATTAATCAAAAATTATAGTGCTCATCTAATCAGAGGTAACAATGGATTTAAAACTGCTGAATAAAATTTTTGCAGGAATTGTATTTGTAATTTCATTTATTGTACTTTTTAATACGGTACAGCCCTCGGTATCCTTTTGGGATTGCGGGGAATTTATAGCTGCTTCAGTTTCGCTTCAAGTACCGCATCCACCGGGAACACCGTTTTTTTTAATTCTGGGAAACATCTTTTCTAAACTGCCAATAGGTGAAAACTTAGGATACAGAGTAAATATGATATCTGTACTTTCCTCGGCTCTCTCAGTTTTACTCCTTTATCTTATTGCTGTTAAGCTCATCGAAAATTATAAAGGTAAAAAAGCAGAGAATATGTTTGAAGCAATTGCAACATATGTTTCTGCTGCTGTTGGAGCATTAGCATTTTCATTTAGTGATACTTTTTGGTTTAACGGCGTTGAGGCGGAAGTATATGCCTTTAGTACATTTCTTTTTGCTGCTGTTACTTATCTAATTATTCGCTGGAATGAGCGTGCAGATAATAAAGACAGTGAAAAATATATTCTCATGATAGCCTATCTTATAGGTCTTGCAACTGGCGTGCATTTGATGAGTGTTCTTGCAGCAGTGCCCGTGGTAATGATTATTATGTTTAAAAAATATGTTAATGATGAGGAAGCGTTAAAGAAAACAAGCTATATCTTTTTAGGGCATGCTGTTGTTATTCTGCTGCTTGCAGTTTTTTGGTGGAGTGGTGAAAAATCTCAAACACCTCCCTCACCCGAAGAATATCAAAGTTTTGACACAAAATTTAAAATATTTATAGTTGGAATTAGTGCTCTTATAATGGGAGTTTATTGGAAAAAGATCTTTACCAGAAACTCTTTTTATATGCCGCTTATTATTGGTGGTATAGCACTGTTTGCAACTTATCCGGGTGTTGTTAAATTTTTACCCGAACTGATGACAAAAATTGGCGGAGATAATAACGTAATTGAAGTATTTATTCTTTTACTTTTATTTGCCGGTTTAGGTTATGGTGTTTTCTATGCAAGAAAAAATTCCAAACCAACTTTGCACCTTATTTTTATGTCTTTCATTTTTATTCTTGTTGGATTTTTAACATTTGCAATGGTTATCATTCGCTCTAATCAAAATCCGCCAATGAATGAAAATGCTCCTGATAAATTTACCGAGCTTGTTAAATATTTAAATCGTGATCAGTACGGTGATTTTCCAATTTTTAAAAGAAGATTTGCTACCGAACCACATCAGCAAATAGTTTATACCGGTTATTCTTCAGATCTTGATTTCTTCTATTCTTACCAAATGGAACATATGATGACAAGATATCTGCTCTGGAATTTTGCGGGTCGTGAAGGATGGGAACAAGATCAGGGTGCAAACATAGCCCCATTTAATGGGATTGGAAATATCTTTGGTAAAATTCTTGGAGTTAATTTTGCCGGCGAAACTAAAGACTCGCTATTCGGTATTCCATTCTTAATTGGTTTGCTTGGAATTTATTTTCACTTCCGTAAAGATTGGAAAATGGCTTCTGCATTTATGATAATGTTTATCCTGATGGGGCATTTAACTGCCTTCTATCAAAATCAGCAGCAGCCCCAACCAAGAGAACGAGATTACTTTTACGTTGGAGCGTTCTTTGTTTATGCAATATGGATTGCAATTGGTCTGCGGGGATTGGTTGATTTAATTTTTGTTAAAATAAAAAAAGCTTCTCTTCGTAATGCTGCTGCTTATGCTGTGCTTGCATTCGGAATTGTACTTGTTCCCGTAAAAATGCTGCAGGCAAATTATTTTACACATGATAGATCAAACAATTGGGTTCCCTGGGATTATTCGTATAATCTTCTTCAAAGCTGCGCACCAAATTCGGTTCTTTTTACAAACGGAGATAATGATACCTTTCCGTTATGGTATCTGCAGGATGTTGAAGGTGTTAGACGTGATGTTAAAATTGCAAACCTTAGTCTGCTTAATACAGATTGGTATATATCTCAGTTAAAGAACAATGATCCATACAAAGTTGGCACTGTAAAAATGCGCCTTACTGATCAACAAATAAAAGATATAAGACCAATACAATGGACTGCACGCAGCATAACAGTTCCACTCCCAAAGCCGAGCAGCACCGTATCATTTTCTGATATAATGCAGAAGTTTGCTTTACGCGATACTTCTCTGCTTAAACAGGGATCTATTACCTGGACAATGAATCCAACATTAAATTATGGAAACGTACAGGCAGTGCGTGTACAGGATCTGATGGTCAAAGAAATTGTTGAATCAAACAATTGGGAAAGGCCTATTTATTTTGCCGTAACTTGTTCTGAAGACAGCAAAATCGGATTAAGTGATTATTTAAGAATGGAAGGAATGGCATTCAGACTTGTACCGGAAAAGCGTAAAGCCAATGATGAATTTGTTGAACCAAATATTTTAAAAGCTAATTTAACTGAAGCCGTCGGCTATAGCAAAGAGTATCAACCGGGATTCAAATTCCGTGGATTAAATGATCCGAACATTTTCTTTGATGACAATCATAAACGGATGGTACAGAACTATAGAAATGCATTTTTAAGATTAACGCTTTACTATTTAGGCAAAGGTCAAAATGATCTTGCAATAAATACACTGGATAATATGGAAGAAAAACTTCCCAACAAATTAATTCCTATGGATTATGGGTTGCTGTATGAGATAAGTAATCTTTATTTACGCGCTGGTGCAAAAGATAAATTCAATAAATTTTCTTCTGAGGTTGAAAAACTTGCGGTTGCAAAAATGGAGTCGGATCCTTCCGATGTTCAATCGTATTATAATCCATACAGAATTTTAATTGATATTTACGAAGCACAAAGTAGAAACGATAAATTATTAGAAATCTGGCAGAAGCTTGAAACCATATATCCACAAGACCCTAATGTAAAAG
>DASVGS010000254.1:0-5180 GCA_036379435.1 Ignavibacteriaceae bacterium | reverse complement strand
TTTTACTTTTTCTTTGTACTTAACAAAATGATCACTCACACTTGATTGTGCATCTTTTTCAATTAAGTTAAGATATTTTTCAATTGATTTAACACGTTTCTTTAAATCCTTTTCTAATTCATTTCCCTCATTCTTTTTCATCAGCAGCAAAGCATCTATTCCATTTATAACCGATTTTTTAATCACTTCAAAATCCTTATCGCTTATCTCATCAACGGAAGCAGTAAAAATATCGCGGCTTATAAGAATATGTTCTAACTTAATCTTATCATTAATCTTTGCTGATTTTTTTATTTTCTTAATCAGTGAAAGATAATTCTTTAACCTGGGCTCATCTAAAGAAACAACCTCTTCTTCATAACCATTTTTTTTGATTTGAATACTAACATTAAGCTTGCCTCTGCGGATTTTTGATTTTATTAACTCCCGCAATTCGTATTCTTTGTTTGCAAGCAAAGGCGGAAACTTTAAAAAAACTTCAAGATATCTGCTATTGATACTCTTAACCTCGACATCAGCCTGCCATTTTTCATTTACAGCAGTACCTTTGCCATAACCTGTCATACTTAAAATCATATTAATCTTCTTAAAAAGGGTTAGAAAGATAGCGAATTATAGAGTCTTAGCAAAGATTAGAATGCCTCTCCAATACCAAACTGTATTGTTAAACTTTCAAGAAATTTCTTATCAAAAATAAGGCTTTGATCACCAGGATTGTAAAATTTTGATCCAAAATCCAATCTGAATGGTGCAATTGGCGTATAAACCCTTATGCCCAAACCCACAGCAACTGCAATATCTTTTAACTGCATTTCCTGCCACCCATTCCAGGTATTTCCATAATCTGCAAAAACAGCATATCCAAAATATTCATTAAGTTTTTTTCTAAACTCGAATGAACCTTCAAACCAAAAAGTACCGCCTCTAATAGCATTGGTTTCAGTTGTGGTGCCAAAATAATCAACAGAATCTCGTGGAATTAATTCGCGGGATTTCCATGCCCTTACTGAATTGCTGCCGCCGGCATAAAATGTTTTATTTGGCGGAATCAATCTATCGGATGTAATGTTTGGATTTTCAGAACCGGTAATTGCCTGCGCATATCCAATTCTTATTTTGGATGCAAAGACAGATGAGTTATCATTTGTAATTGAGATATAATTAGATAACCCGGTTTGTAAACGATAAAAATAAATGTAACCCGTTAAAGTTGAATCAAGCTGAGAAGTATTATCAGATATATCCTTTCTAACAAGTTTATATTCACTTTTAGAATGGAATAACTCAGGAGTAAAGAACAGATAGCTTCCCTTTGTTGGAAATAATATATCATTGGTTTTAGATGAACCTAATTCAACGCCAATACCGGGCGTTAAGCTGTTATCGGTTTCAGTTAAAGTATAATTAATTCCATTTGCAGTAAATTTAGTTACATTTTCTCTTTGAGCAACATCAAGGCTTATAAACGGGCGCATCAAGGTAACAAACGTATATGGCGGCATTTCAAAATCAAATCTTTGTGCACCACCATAAGTATTTTCTGTAAACTCTTTAAAGGTTTGAGATCTTAAGTATAACTCAGTTGATGTAAGAATTGGTCTGCCGAATAAAAACGGCTGTTCCAATTTTAAATTTAAATCAATTACACCCTGATATGTTGAATCTCTTTTTTCCGCAGACTTGAAAAGATCGGCAAGATTAAGATGAATTATATCAATCAATCTAAACGAAGTTGATGCAGTTAATTTTCGGGCATCACCAAGAAAATTTTTTCTTGTATAACCAATACCCAAACCAAAATTAAAACTGCTAAATTCGTTATCTGCTTTTATTTCGGGTGAAAGTTCATTTAATGAGCCAATAGTTGCATTCACTTCAACAGGAATTGTAAAAGCTGATGTATCTCTTAATTGCGGGTTGATACTTAAAGACGTGAACAGTTCAGTTTTTAATAATCTTAATTCGCTTCTGTCTATTTTAGATTGATCATATATTTCGCCCGGTTTAAAGTCGGCAATTTCAGATATTAGCTTATTATTTATCTGTTCGATTGATTGTCCTGATTTGTTAATTACAGTTTCTCTGATTGTAAATTTGCCGCCGGCTTGAAAATAAATATTAAGATTGGCTCTTTGTTTAAGAGTATCGATTACAACTATAGTGCTATCATATCCGCCAAAAATAAATCCATTATTTGCTAAAAATATTCTTACTGCAGAAATATTATTTTGAACTTCAGATTCAGAAAATCTTTTTGTGCTGTCAATCGTAATGGATTCTTTAATCAGCCTGCCGTAATCATAATCGCTTAAAGCATCCAATCCAAAAATTTTTAATTCACCATAGTTTAAATAATTGTTTTCAGTAATGTGATATATTAATTCAATCGATTGCTCTGCTGAATCAACAACAATATCATTAGTAATGTGTGCATTAAAAAATCCGTTTGAACGATATAATTCTTTTAAAGCTAATTTATCAATTGAGATTTTTGATGAGTCAAAATAAACAGGTTCATCACCAAAGGGGGTAAAGGAATTAAGAAAAATCCAGAACCACATTGGCGTTTCCTTACTTTCAATATTTTTCAGCAGATCTGAGGATGAGAAAAAATTATTTCCCGTAAATTTTATTGAGCTAAGTTCAAAATCATAATAGGATTGACTGAAAGAAGTTTTAGCGAATAAAACAATCAACAGCAGCAAAAATATATAACCTTGTTTTAGCATTTTAAATTTTACTTGAGAGAAATTTAGGCGCAATTATTATCCATACTTTCAAGAAGGGAAACAGTGATTTTCCCGTTATTCAACTACTATATCGTCATCAACAATTTTTAAATTCGGATGATCTTTTTTAAATGTGAGTGTAAAAAAGTTTATCAGTTCTTTGTTGCTTGTATTATCAGAAATAAATAAAGAAGTCGCGCTTTCAGATTCAACTACAAGATGTGCATAATAAACCTGTTTATTCTCAAAATCTATTATGTATGAATAAACTTCTCCGCCTCCGCTGCCCATAAAATAGCCCTGAGAATTAAAATAGACCAAATCATAATCAATTGAAGAAAACTTAATTTTATCAACAAAACTTTCCTTAAAAGAACCATCCAGTAGATCAGTTTCGTATTCGGACTTAAAATCATCTCCGGATTTTTCAAGAAATGCAAATTTAATTCCCCATTCATCTGAACTGTTCACTTCCCAACCGACAGCAATAAATTGCTTACCGGTTTCGTTAAACATTCCACCCAATGCAATTTGTGCATCTTTGTTATAATGTTTTTTAATTACTTCGAGCATTTGGTTTTTATTGTTAAAATCAAGTGCAGGAATTTGTTCTCGTTTCTCAGAACAGGAAATTAAGCTGAACAGGAGAAATGGGATTAAAAGTGTTTTTAATAAATTATTTGATAACAACCTGTGTACCTGTTTTAATTACTGTTAAAATTTCATCAAGAGATTCATTACTTAATGCAATGGATCCGTCAGTCCAATTATAAACAAATGGAAGATTTTTAAAAACAGAGTTTAATCTTCCTATACCATGAATACCGATATCACCACCCAGGATAGTATTTGAGCTAACACATTCTTCATAATAAAATTCAAACTTCAACTGATTAAATTGTTTCTGGGTAATCAGTGATTTACGTAATGCTTCAGCAGCATCATCCAGATTTGGATAGTTTAATTTTAAAAATTTATAATACGTATTATCATTTCTAATATTACAAATCTTATAAGTGCCTACAGGTGTGGCTCCATCATTACTTAATTTTTTTTTATCACTTAAATTTCTGCCAAAGCTGGCACGATAAGATTTAATTAATACGGTATCTTCATAAATACTTAATGTGTAGGTTTTTCTGTCAACTAAAATATTAACATCATTTAAAGATCTAAATCCCTTTTGGATCATAGCTTCAGAAAGTGGTACTTCCCTAAGATTAAGTATAATGCCATAAACAATTACTCCACCAATAAAAAGAACAATGGTACCAATAGTAAAAATTATATTTCTAAGCAAAGTACTGCTTAAAAATGTAACTATACTTTTGGGTTTTTCCTCGTATTCAGGATCCATTCTTTAAGATTTATTTAATTTAGGTAAAACAAAAATACTAAATTATCTAAAGCATTATTGAACCAAAGATAAAAAAAAACCCAACTCTTTAATGAGTTGGGCAATAGAAATAATGATATTTTATACTTCCATAATTTCTATTTCTTTATGCTTTAAAACATCATCAATCATTTTAATGTGTTGATCTGTCAATTTTTGAACTTCATCTTCCGCATGTTTTAATTCATCCTCAGACATCTTTTTATCTTTTTCTTCTTTTTTAAGGCGCTCATTTGCCTCACGTCTTACATTTCTAACAGCAACCTTGGCATCCTCACCAAATTTTTTAACCAGTTTTACAAAATCTTTTCTTCTTTCTTCAGTTAAAGCCGGTACGGGAATTTTCAAATTGGTTCCATCGCTAACTGGATTAAAACCGATATTAGCCTCCAGTATAGCTTTATCTATAGGCTGAACCATTGATTTATCCCATGGAGTTATAGAAAGTGTATGAGGATCGAGAACAGTAATATTTCCAACCTGATTTATAGGAGTTAAAGTTCCGTAATAATCGACCTTAACACCATCAAGCAAGGCTGTGGTAGCTTTACCTGTTCTCACTTTTGCTAGCTCTGATCTGAGAGCTTCTAAAGTTTTATCCATTTTACTTGCGGCGTCTTTTATAACCTGGTGCATAACACCTCGCTAATTAATTATAAAATTTTATTTTGAACTATCATTATTAATGTAAGTACCTACCGGTTCACCGGTAACAAGTTTTAATAAGTTGCCGGGTACATCCATATTAAACACCATCATCGGCAAATTATTTTCCTGACATAAACTTACTGCTGTAAGATCCATTACTCTTAAATTATCTTTAAGAATATCCTGATATGAAATATTATTAAATTTTATTGCTTTAGGATTTTTTTCCGGATCGGAATCGTAAACACCATCCACTCTTGTACCTTTAACAATTACATCCGCCTCAATTTCAACAGCTCTAAGAGAGGCAGCCGTATCAGTTGTAAAGTAAGGATGACCTGTACCCGCGCCAAGTATTACAACTCTTCCTTTTTCAAGATGTCTTATGGCTCTTCTTCTTATGTAAG
>DASVGS010000253.1:0-2459 GCA_036379435.1 Ignavibacteriaceae bacterium | reverse complement strand
TTAGTTAAAAACCCCACAATTATATTAGTTTTACTATAATAATTAATTTAGATAATTAGTATTAGAAATATTCACTATTACTATTATATAGATATAGCATTAGATCTGTATAAAGAATGTGCTATTTATATTCTTCGACTTATGAGAGTTTTCTGAGACCCAAACCGAAAATGTATCAATTTTACCTTTTAATAACATTATTTGAGCAAGTGATAACAGTCCCTGACTCTCCGCACAATTCCTATAATCCCTTATAATTAAAAGAGTTAACAAGTCTGGCAAAACATAATGTGCCAGATTTGTTCCTTTGATCTGGTCAATCATTGGATTTACTGCAGCTTTAAAGCTGGGAGTTTATCAAGATGTTGGTTTGTTAATTGCCGGAATCGTATCGGTTATTGTTCTTGTAAGTAAAAAGTAAAATAGGGCAGCATCCCGAATTAATGAGCATAAGAATTTAATTGTTTTTCTGTCATCTAAAGTTAAAGAGTATAGGAAAAATAAACGTCACTAAAATTATCCATAAACTGTAGACCGGCAAAAAGAAAGCAATGCTGTTTCCAACTTGTTCGATTTCATCGCCGTGTTTTATTGCTTTAAAGAGATTGAAAGTGATTAAAAGTAGATTCGAAAGCATAAGAATGTTGCTTCCTAAAACTGCAAGTCTATTTGGTGTAATACCCCATTCCGATAATCTATAAAGAATCGCCGAAAGTGCAATGCCATTGATAATTATTGTAATAACCGAAAGACCCAATAACATCAGCAAATTAATTTTGCTTCCAGAGTTTTTTGATGTCTCCGCAATTGAGAAAAATATAATCGCCATTACTCCGATTAAAAGCATATTAAAAATTAAAAGAAATTCCCTGTCATTATATGGATCTTTACCTGTATAGATGAAGGCAATTAGATAAATTAAAAGTGTTACTAAAACTAAAGGCGTAAATATTTTTGCTATTACAGGTGATACTTTGTTTACTAATTGCGGATTAGTTTGAACGAGGTAAGTTGCTACGATTGGGGACGCTGCTAATCCAAATATACCCACATATTGGAAATATAATTCGTTAAGCTGAATATCAATAAGTCTAAATAAACCAATTGTTATACCGGATAAAATCCCTCCAGCCATAAGTATGATTGTAGTCATTACAACAAGGTCACCGTTGTATCTAAGAAAATCCAGCCGTCTTTGGTTGTTCTTAAAATCTTCACCCAAAAATGTAAAGCCCAGCAAAGCCCATAAAAATAATGGCAGATGAATACATGCCAGGATTAGAGTATCACTTTGATTGCTGTAAGGAAGAAAATTTATGAACAGAACTGAAAATAGAATTATGAATAAAACAAATATTAATCTTTTAGTATGAATTTTTTGTTTCCATGCAAAGTACACTGTTAATAATGGAAAAATTACAAAGCCAATGTTTCTTGGATAAAAATATTCAGGGTTTATTCCAATTAGTTGTGGAAGTTTAGCTATTACGCCGGCAATTAATGAAACTATTAAAACAAGCGTCAGTTCATTTTTACTGCCCCAAAAAATTTCTTCCTTTTCATAATTAAGTCGTTCATACCAGATCTGTGCGGTAATATCTCCTTTTATTTCAGGATAGAGTGAATTAAACTCTTGCTTGAAAGTAGATTTATTTTCTCTGAATAATTTTTCAAGTTGAGAAGGATTATTTAAGTTGTTTAGAATCTGTTCCTTCATTTGAGGGCCCTTTGATTTGAGACAAAAACGTCTATCATCTTAATGGTCATTTTTTACTAAGAAAAGAAATAACAAAATTTATTTATCAAAAAATAGTAAGGATTTTTTAATAGATTAAATTGAATAATTATTGCACTGCTTAGGTTGATGATGAAATAATTTATGCTGTATACTTAGAGATTTTATAATGTAATGAAGATATATATATATATCTTTTAGATTGAATTGTTATGTATTAAAAAGTAAGTATGAATTATAGTTTAACATTTCATCTATGTTTATACAATAAGGCTATAACCAATATTATATGCTTCTGTAAATTCAGAAAGTCTGGCGTTTATGTTGAATTTGATGTAAAACGTCCGCTTGGCAACAGAACAAAGTTTACAGGAAAATTTATTAATAGTAACAGAATGGAACTTGTTTCTTCAGCAGGAACTATTTGGATTACCAGATAGCTATAGAGTAACAAAAATATATAGTTTGATTTTTTCTTAAGATTGGATGTAAACAGAATTTTTTAATTTAAATTCTGAATAAGATGTTTATGAAGTGCGGATAATCGTTTAGTTTACTAACAGCAATTGTGAGTAAAGATGTACACAATATTTTCAAATTAGTTTTTATAGTTGGGTTTAATTTTCCAGCAGTTAAATAAAAAACCCTGATACCTAAGCATCAGGGTCTTGTCTTAGCTTCAGGCCTGGGGTAAAGCCTTTACTAAGTACAACTACAAATTATT
>DASVGS010000252.1:0-2375 GCA_036379435.1 Ignavibacteriaceae bacterium | reverse complement strand
AAATTGCAGTGATTTACTGGTTTGCAAGATCTGCTGATGACATTGCGGATGAAGGTAACATTGATCCTGAAAATCGATTGGCGATGCTTGACGAATTCGAATCAGATTTTGAAAAAGCTTTAAATTTCTCGGGTGAAAATTCCAATCTAAAATTTCTGGCTCAAACAATAATAAAACATAACTTGGATCCTAAAAATTTTACTGATTTAATCTCCGCTTTTAAACAGGATGTTACTAAGAAAAGTTACAGCACATTTTCTGAAATACTGGATTATTGTTCGAGATCTGCAAATCCGGTTGGAAGAATTTTACTTGCATTATTTAAAATTACGGATGAACAAGCTAAAATTTATTCAGATAAGGTTTGCACAGCATTGCAGCTTACAAATTTTTACCAGGATACAAATATTGATTTTGAAAAAGGCAGGAATTATTACCCGCAAGATGAAATAAGTATGTTTAAGATTACTCAAAATATGTTTGAGTTAAAGGAAAATAATCCTAATATTAAAGCGTTGGTTAAACATAATATTGAAAGAACACAACTCCTTTTTGATGAAGGAAAAAAGCTCTTGAATTACTTAAACGGCAGATTTAAAATTGAAATCAAATGGACGATTGCCGGAGGCGAGAAAATTTTAGAAAAAATAAGAAAAAATGATTATGATGTTTTTTCAGCACGACCAAAATTAAGTAAATTAGACTTCGTATTTCTATTAGTAAAAAATATTTTTTAATGTCTGAAACAGCAAAAGAAATATCAAAAAAAAGTAAAAGCAGTTTTTATTATGCATTTAATCTTCTTCCCGAAGATAAACGCGATGCGATGAATACTGTTTATGCTTTTTGCAGAAAAACTGATGATATTGTGGATGAAAATTCAGACTCCACGGATCTTAAATACGAAAAACTTAGAAAGTGGCGAATTGAGTTTGAAAAAAGTTTTTTAGGTCATTCTGAGTTTACTTTATTAAACAAGCTTGGTACTACAATATCAAAATTTAATATTCCGCTCGATCCTTTCTTTGAACTTATCAAAGGAATGGAAATGGATTTGCAGAAAGACCGTTACAAGTCTTTTGAGGATCTTCAACTTTATTGTTATCGCGTCGCTTCAACAGTTGGATTAATGTGTATTGAAATTTTTGGTTATAAGCATCCATCTACAAAACAATTTGCCGTTGATCTTGGAATAGCACTGCAAATGACAAATATTTTGCGTGATATTGGAAAAGATGCTAAGAACGGAAGAATATATCTGCCCCAGGAAGATCTGATTAAATTCAATTATTCCGAACAGGAAATTTTGTCACTAATCTATAATGATAATTTTAAAGATTTAATGGTTTACGAATCAGGTCGTGCAAAACAATATTTTAATTCCGCTACTGCAAATCTTGATCTTGAAGATAAAAAAACGATGTTTGCAGCAAGAGCTATGCAGCATATATATTACAAAATGCTGGAGAATATTATAGCTGCTGATTATGATGTTTTTAATAACGATATAAAAGTTTCCAAGTTTGAAAAAGTGGGGATCGCATTGGGTGTTTGGGCAAAGTATAATCTCGTCTATTAATGAAAAAGTGCTTAATTATTGGCGGCGGTATTTCCGGTTTAACTGCAGCTTCAATCCTTTCTTCCAAAAAAATTCAGGTTACGTTAATTGAATCATCCCCCAAAGCGGGTGGAAGAACTTATTCTTTTATTGATAAAGAAAGTGATAGTCTTATTGATAACGGTCAGCATATACTGATGGGATGTTATAACGAAGCATTAAATTTTGTCAGGTTAATTGGAGCTGAAAGTAATTTTGAATATCAGAAGAATTTGTATTTAAAATTTCTTGATAAAAGTAACAAACAATTTAAAATAGATGCTTCTAAATATTTTTATCCTTTTAATCTTCTATCAGCTGTTTTTAATTACGGTGTGTTTGATTTGCGTGATAAGTTTACATTTATTTTATTTCTGCTAAAGCTGCCGTTCTATAGTAAAAAATACATTCAAAACTATAATGTTAAAGAATGGCTTGAAAAAGAAAATCAGAATAAAAAACTGATAAAAAATTTTTGGGAGATTCTTTGTGTTGGTGCATTAAATTCTAATTTGGAAAAAGCTTCAGCGATGGTCTTCTATGAAATTCTATTAAAAATTTTTTTTAAAGGTAATTTTGCATCGACAATTATTTTACCAAAATATGGATTGAGCGAAAGCATTATTAATCCGGCAATTTTATTTGTTGAAAAAAATAACGGGAAAATTATTTTGTCTCAGACCGTTAAATCAGTCGAAGTTAAAAATGAAAAAATTATTGCAGTAATTACCGATGATAAAATTTATCATGATTTTGATTTTGTAATATCTGCTGTTCC
>DASVGS010000251.1:0-9225 GCA_036379435.1 Ignavibacteriaceae bacterium | reverse complement strand
GTGTAATTTGATACTGCGCGTGCTGCTTTGGTTACATCATAATCGTTCATTAACTGTTCGTACTCTTCAACCAGTTCATTTAATTTTGAGATAATCCAGCGATCAATTTCCGGTCTTTCTTCATACGGGATAAGAGCATCTTTAAAGTTAAATCCATCAATGTTTGCGTACAAAGCGAAGAAGGAATAAGTATTTACAAGTGTTCCAAAGAATTTTCTTTGCACTTCAACTAAGCCTTCTTCATCAAACAAAGTTGGGCGCCAAGGCGGAGAGTTTGTAACCAGATACCACCTGGTTGCATCGGCACCATATTTGTCAAATAATGCAAATGGATCAACTGTATTACCAATAGACTTAGACATTTTTCTGCCTGTTTTGTCTAAGATCAATTCGTTAACAATTACATTTTTGAATGCAACATTATCAAACAACATAGTTGCAATTGCGTGCAAAGTATAAAACCATCCGCGTGTCTGATCAATTCCCTCACATATAAATTGAGATGGAAAAAGATTCTTTTCAAATTCTTCTTTGTTTTCAAAAGGATAATGATATTGTGCAAACGGCATTGAACCTGAATCAAACCAAACATCAATTACTTCCGGAGTTCGTTTGTAGATCTTACCATTTTTCTCAAATAAAATTTTATCAACAAATGGTTTGTGAAGATCAATATTCTCAATTTCCTTTAACGGTTTTCTTTTTCCGTTCTCTTCGATAAATCCGTTTTTCAATTCCTCAATACTGCCAATTGCAAACACATCTCCATCATCACTTACCCAAAGAGGTAAAGGTGTAGCCCAGAATCGATCTCTCGATAATGCCCAATCTTTATTTTCTTCAAGCCAGTTTCCAAATCTTCCGCTTCCAACTTCCGGCGGCTGCCAATTAATTTGTTTATTCAATTCCACCATACGATCAGCAATTGAAGTTGTTCGGATGAACCACGACTCACGTGCATAATAAATTACTGGAACTTCAGGATGACGCCAGCAAAATGGATAAGTATGAATTATAGTTTCTTTTTTATAAAGCTTACCTTCATGTTTTAACTTAACAATAATTCCAGCATCAGCATCTTTAACAAACTGCCCTGCAAAATCAGTTACCTCATCAGTAAATAATCCACCACGAGTAACCGGCTGCAGCATCGGTAAATTATATTTTTTAGAAACTTCATAGTCATCTGCACCAAAAGCCGGAGCAATATGAACAATTCCTGATCCATCTTCTGTGCTTACAAAATCTCCTTCAATTACATAGAAGGCTTTCTTATCAACATCACAATATTCCATCAACTGTTCATATTCAATTCCTGCAAGATCTCTTCCCTTCATCTCGGCAAGAATCTCATACTCTTTATCAATAACAGACAATCTTTCCTTGGCAAGTATCATTGTTGCATATTCTGTTTTGATCTTTACATAATCAATGTCAGATCCAACAGCAAGTGCAACGTTTGAAATCAATGTCCATGGAGTTGTTGTCCATACAAGAAAATGTTCATCAGAATTAACAAGTTTGAATAATACATATACTGAAGGATCTTTAGTCTCCCTGTAACCAAGAGCAAGTTCGTGTGAAGATAAAACTGTTTCTGATTTGGGATCCTGCGGAACAATCTTATAATCTTTATAGATCAGTCCTTTATCAAACAAAGTTTTTAGTGCCCACCAAACCGATTCTATATAATTATTATCAAGAGTTATGTATGCAGATTTCAGATCAATCCAATAACCCATACGGGTTGTCATTTTTTCCCATAAATCAAGATAAGTAAAAACTGATTCACGGCATTTTTGATTATACTTCTCAACACCGTAATCCAGCACTTCACTTTTATGTTTTATTCCAAGCGCTTTTTCAACTTCAATTTCTACCGGTAAACCGTGTGTATCCCATCCGGCTTTTCTGTTTACTCTGTAACCTTGCAGAGTTTTGTATCGGCAAACAAGATCTTTTAATGTCCTTGCCATAACGTGATGAATACCGGGCTTTCCATTAGCTGTTGGCGGACCTTCGTAGAATGTCCATGATTTATTTTCATCGCGGGAAGAAATACTCTTTTCAAATATTTTATTTGATTGCCAGAACTTTAAAACTTCCTGTTCAATCTGGGGGTAACCTATTTTTTCTAAATTTTGCTTAAACATTTTTTAATATTGTAGTGTAAGTGGACTATAATTCTTCGTACTTTTTAATTAATTCACGTTCAGTATGAATAAACTCTTTAAGTTCATTCTCTATTCTCTCTTTTTTCAATATGGTGTTTTTTGCCAGTAGTTCTGCATCATTTATAATTTTTTGCGCCTGAACTTTTGCTTCTTTAAGAGTTAACTCAGCTTCTTTTTTTGCATCAAGCATTGTTTGCTCATACACTTTTATTTTTTCTTTTAGAATAATGCTTTCACGTTCAGAACCAAGCACTTCCTGCACAGCCATTCCAAAAAATCCCATTGCACCTAATGTAATATTTCGCAAACTGTAAAGTATAATATTTTCTGTAAGAAGTTGTGAAGCTGAAAAATACTCATTAAAGAAAATCACAATAAACAGGCTAAAAATTGTAACGGCAATAATAATTGCAAACAATATTTTACCGCCATGATGCCATCCTAAAACACGATTTATAAACCATCCGCAGGAAAAACTGAGTATGGATAAAACAAACCATACCGCAAAATTTAACTGCCCGAAATCAAACAGGTTTGTATTCAAAAAATTAGAGAAAAATAAAAACGCTGCTATCAGAACTGCAGCACCGTAGTTAACTAATATTTTTTTTGGTGAGAACTTCATTTTATTCTCTTAATTACTTCTTTCATTATTAAAGTCATTTTAGGTTCAGCTTTCATTGCCGCTGCTATTATTTCTTCAACATTAACAGGCTTTAGTGTTTCAGGAAAACATTCATCAGTAATTATGCTCATTCCAAGCACCTTCATTCCCATATGATTTGCAACTATGTTTTCCGGAATGGTTGACATCCCGACAACATCAGCGCCGATTTCGCGCAAGAATTTATACTCAGCTTTTGTTTCGAGATTTGGTCCCGGAACTGCAACGTAGACACCTTTATGAACTTTTATGTTATTTTCTTTTGCAACATTTTCTGCAAGCTTGATCAATTCTAAAGAATATGCTTCACTCATATCAGGGAATCTTGGTCCAAGTTCATCTTCATTTTTACCGATAAGCGGATTATCTCCAAGCAGATTTATATGGTCCGTCATTAACATCAGATCACCTTTACGGTAATCCGGATTCATTCCACCGCAGGCATTTGAAACCAGCAAAGTCTTTACGCCAAGAAATTTCATAACACGAACAGGATAAGTAATCTGCTGCATTGTGTAGCCTTCGTAATAATGAAATCTACCCTGCATAGCAACAACTTTTTGTCCGTTTACTTTTCCAAAAATTAATTTGCCGTGATGCGATTCAACAGTTGATAACGGGAAGTGCGGCAAATCGGCATAATCAATTTGATGTTCAATATTAATTTCTTTTACAAGGCCGCCTAAACCTGTTCCAAGAATAATTCCAACTGGATAATCATCAGACGTATGCTTTCTGATTATCTCTAAAGTTTCATTTATTTTTAGGATCAGTTCACTCATAATATTTTATTCAGGATATCATTTATATCAATATCCATTTTATTTGATTCCTGTATTTTCTTCCCGGTAGTTTTCTCATCTCCTGCACGTTCAACTTTTAACTCAAGCAAATTAGCCTGAGAACTGACTATTGCCTTAAGCTTTGCGAGTATCAGATCTTTTTCTTCTCTAAGATTTACAACAGCATTGCGGATATCGTTTGTACTTTCACGTGCTTTTTCTATTATCTGCGAAGCCTTTAATTCTGCTTCTCTTATCATCAAACTTGTTTGCTTCTTGGTTGCTTCCATTGATTTTGTGGAAGATTCCTGTGCACTTAACAGTGTATCCTGCAAATTTTTCTCAATCTTTTTGAACTCGTTAACCTGCTCAGTTAAAGATTCAACTTCAGTTTTTAAAGTTTCATTTTCCTTATTCAGTTTATCAAGTTCTTCTGCTAAACTTTCCAGAAAATTCTGAACTTCATCAGGATCATATCCACGCATTTTTTTCGTGAATTCCTGTTGACGTATTTCTATGGGAGATATTTTCATACTTGTCTCCAATCTTTTGAATAATCTCTTTCACCAAAAATCGCACTCCCAATTCTTAACATTGGTGCGCCCTCTTCAATTGCAATTTCAAAATCGCTCGTCATTCCCATCGATAACTCTGTAAGATTAATCTCTTTATTGTTAATTCTATCTTTCAAATTACGCAAATCTCTAAAACTTTTCCTAATAATATTTGTATCATCAGTTAATGGTGCCATTGTCATCAAGCCTTTAAGCTCGATGTTCTTAAGCTCCTTACATCTTTTAACTAAACTTATAATTTCACTTTCGGTTTCCAATCCGGATTTTGTTTTTTCTTCTGATGTTTTTACCTCAAGCAAAATTTTCTGGATCTTTCCGATTTTTTCTGCACGATAATTTATTTCTTCAAGAAGTTCCTGTGTATCAACTGAATGAATTAATTCTGCAGCATTTACAACGTATTTAACTTTATTTTTTTGCAGATTACCTATCATATGCCAGGTTACATCATTACCAAGTTTTTCAAACTTAAGAGTAAGTTCCTGTGCACGGTTTTCACCAAAATCTGTAAGTCCGTAGTTTTTTGCCTCCATAATTGCATCCACACCAAAATATTTAGAAACTGCAATAAGCTTTACATCGACTGGATTTCTGCCTGATTTTCTACAAGTTTCTTCTATTTTTTGCCTTAAAATGGCAATATTTTTAGCTATCATTTTAAAAATTAGGCCGTGAATTTATCCTGATAATTCTTAAAAAACAAAGAATTTTGAATGATTTTTAATAATCTTTTTAATTAAACATCACAAATATAACTTTAACTTGGATGAAGTGCTCAGAAAATGTTCTAAAGATATTTTTGTAATTTTGTTTGTTATTATTTACAATTTATTGGAGAAACAATGAGCTACGAATTATTAGATAAAATTAAAGCTAATGCAAAATCAAAAAACAAAACTATTATACTTCCGGAATCTCACGATGATCGTGTTCTTAAAGCCGCAGAAATTTTAACCAAAGAAAAAATTTGCAAAGTAATTACACTTGGCAATCCAGCCAAAGTAAATGAAGATGCAAAAAGGCTTGGAGTTGATTTGACAGGTGTTGAAGTAATTGATCACTTAACTCATCCAAAGTTCGCTGAGTTTGCAAATATTTATTACGAGATAAGAAAGAAAAAAGGAATGACTCCCGAACAGGCAAGCGAAGTAATGAAGCGCGATCTTTTTTTTGCCGCAATGATGTTACGCGAAGGTTTGGTTGATGGAAGTGTTGCGGGTTCATTCGCTTCAACAGCAGATGTAATGAAAGCAGGAATACAAATAGTTGGAATGCCTCAGGGAATTTCAATCGTTTCAAGTTTCTTTTTAATGTTGTTTAAAAATAAAGCTTTCAGTTTTGCTGATTGCGCAGTCGTTCCAAATCCTGATGCTTCGCAGCTTGCAGATATTGCAATCTCAACTGCAGATAATCATAAAAAATTAACCGGTGAAGAGCCGCTTGTTGCAATGTTATCATTCTCAACAAAAGGCAGCGCAACTCACGAGCTTGCTGATAAAGTTATCCAGGCAACAGAAATTGTAAAAACAAAACGACCTGATCTTATTGTTGATGGTGAACTTCAGTTTGATGCTGCAATTGTAGAATCAATCGGAAAGAAAAAAGCGCCTGAAAGTAAAGTTGCCGGCTTAGCAAATGTACTTGTTTTCCCGGATCTTAATGCAGGAAACATTGGCTACAAAATTGCTCAGCGCTGGGGCGGAGCAGAAGCAGTTGGACCAATGGTACAAGGTTTACAAAAACCTTTCTTTGATCTAAGTCGTGGTTGCAGTGTTGATGATATTGTAAACACTGCTTCAATAAATGTTCTGATGGGATAAGTAATTACCCAATCCTTATTTTCCTCCCGATCAATCGGGAGGAATTAAAAGGGGTGTGTTTGTTTATTTGTTAAACCGTGCACAAAAAATAAATTGCCCGCTCAACAATATTTTCTTATGTTCGCCCATCAAAAAAAAAACTGATCCATAAGTGAATTTATTTTTTGTTACAATTTTTGTTTTCTTATTGAATCTGCCGTTTGGCTATTGGCGGGCTAATGTAAACAAATACGGCCTGCAGTGGGTGCTTGCAATTCATATTCCGGTTCCATTTGTTATTGCGGCAAGAGTTTTTTCAAATATAGGATTTGAATTATACACTTATCCGGTATTAATCGGAGCGTTTTTTCTTGGACAATTTGCCGGAAAATATTTCTATTCCAGAAGAAAAGTTCTTGGTCATTATCCACTTACATCATGTCTCGTAATGGATTTATTCCGACGCAGTAATTAATTATTTTATTTATTGAACTTTTTATTAAACGATCTGGTTATCTAAAAAAAGAGGATGTTATGAAAAAAATTACTGCTAATACTTTTTACATTTTGATATGGTCAATAATACTTTTTCATACTCCCTTACATACCACAAATATTGAAAAAGGAAATAAGATGAAAAAGAATATTAGCCAGATAACTGTTAAGGATATCGACGGAAAGCCGGTTAATCTTTCAGAGTATAAAGGTAAGGTTTTATTGATTATAAATGTTGCAAGTTATTGCGGGTACACTAAACAATATTCCGGTTTAGAAGAGATTTATAAGAAATATAACTCTAAAGGATTTGAAATTTTAGCTTTCCCCTGCAATCAATTTGGAGAGCAGGAACCAGGCACCAATGAAGAAATTAAAAACTTCTGTTCTACAAAATTTGATGTAACTTTTAAACTCTTTGATAAGATTGATGTGAACGGTAAGGATAAATCGCCGCTGTACGAAATATTAACAAATAATGATGTTACCGGTAAATCGGATATCAAATGGAATTTTGAAAAATTTCTAATTGATAAAAACGGAGATATTGTTTCAAGATTTGCAACTAAAGTTGAACCGACCGGTAAAGAAATAACTTCTGCAATTGAAAAAGAACTAAATCGATAACTATTACTCAAATTGTCACACTGGGCTCGTCGAAGTGTGACTTTTCTTCTTGTTAGTCTTCGATTAGCTAAGATTGACAAAATATTGAACGTTGAAATGTTTACTTCAATCCCAGCTGCTGTTTTACCCAGAGTTTGGCATTAATAATCTGTTTATGCTCAACATTTAAGGTTCCTGCTATCCGCTTCATCAGATGATCTTCATATTCACTGAGCTTTTTATCTTTATAAATCAGTCTCCAAAGACTTTCAATCAACTCTAATTTTTCTTCCTGCGTAAAAGTTGTATTTATTACTCCTGTAAACTCATATAAACTAACGCTTTGTTTTACTCTTTCTTCTGCAAGAGATATCAGTTCATTAACATATTCTTCTCCCAGATTAAAAGTATTTTTCATTTCCGAAATAACAAAATCTCTTTCATCATCAGTAAACTCACCATCAGCTTTTGCCATTTCAATAAAAAGTGCGCATGCGGCTATTTCAACTTTTTTATTTTTATTGATGTTTGTTGAATCCGCAGCTGTGTTTTCAGATGATGGCGTTAAATCAGAAAATATTTTTCTTAAATATTCAAACATAATTTTTATATCCTGTCTAACTCACTTAACAAATCCGGCACATCCAAAGGTTTCGTTATCATTACAAGATTTCCATCTTCATCCTTTGGCCATTGTTCAACTAACTTATCGCAGTACAACTCAATTCCGTTTCCATCGGGATCTTTTAAATAAATTGATTCCGATACCCCATGATCAGATGCACCTTCTATGGGATAATTTGATTCCCAAACTCGTTTAAAAGCTTTTGCAAGATCTTCCCTTGATGGATAAAGAATTGCAAAATGATAAAGACCCGTATGTCCTTCAGGAGCAGATGTAGCATTCTCCCCCGCCCAGGTATTCAATCCAATGTGATGATGATAATTACCTGAAGAAAGAAATACTGCAGTCTTTCCAAACCTGGCCGTAACCTGAAAACCAAGCAGATCCCTGTAAAATGATAATGCTCTGTCAAGATTTCCAACTGTCAGATGAACGTGTCCTATTCTTGTACGGGGATTTAATTCGTATTCCATTAAGCTCCAAATTTTTTATGAATGATTAACTTTAACTGGTTTTATTTTCCAAATTTTTTCCGCGTATTCGGCAACCGATCTATCGCTGGAAAATTTTGCAACTCGCGCTACATTATAAATAGATTTTTTTGTCCAGGCTTCTTTGTTCTTGTACAATTCAGCTACTTTGTCCTGGGCATCTATGTAAGATTGATAATCTGCGAATAATAAATAATAATCCACATTCATTAATCCGCGGATCATATCGTCAAAAATGCCAAACTCTTTAGGATTAAAAAAGTTTGTTGCTATCATATCAACTACTTGTTTTAGCCCGGCATTTTTTTCGTAATACTCTTTAGGATTGTACCCGTTTGATTTTAGCTTTACAACTTCATCAGCAAGTAATCCAAAAATAAAAATATTATCATCACCTACTTCTTCTCTTATCTCAACATTTGCCCCATCCATTGTTCCGATTGTAAGCGCACCATTTAATGCAAATTTCATATTACCCGTTCCGCTGGCTTCTAATCCTGCCATAGAAATCTGTTCAGAAAGATCTGATGCAGGAATAATTTTTTCTGCAAGTGTTACCGAATAATTTTTTAAAAACACTACTTTTAATTTATCTCCAACATCCGGATCATTATTTACAACATCTGCAACCGAGTTAATTAATTTTATAATAATTTTTGCTGCCTGATATGCAGGTGCGGCTTTACCGCCAAAAATTATTGTGCGCGGAACCATTTTTATTTTTGGATCTTTTTTTATCCTGTTATAAAGTGTTATGATGTGAAATACATTTAATAACTGCCGTTTGTATTCATGAAACCTTTTTATCTGTACATCAAAAATTGAATCCGGATTTATTTTAATGTTATGCTCATTTTCAATATACTCTATCAGATTTTTTTTGTTTTTTAATTTTATCTTTTGCCACTGCTCAACAAATAATTTATCATTTACAAATTTCTCAATCCTTTTAATCTGATTAAGATCCTTTATCCAGTCCTGTCCTATCTTCTCAATAATAAGTTTTGATAATAA
>DASVGS010000250.1:0-4093 GCA_036379435.1 Ignavibacteriaceae bacterium | reverse complement strand
TTGTACAAAATAGCGGTATCACCACCCAAGCCGTTATAAGTACTGCGGGTAAGTTTGTTCTAACCTATCCCTTCATTGCGAGTGAGTCTGCCTATCGGTAGACAGGTTTTCGAGCGAAGCGATCTCAAAATAAATTATAGATTGCTTTTCCCAACAAGTCGGGATCGCAATGACTTGATTATTCTATCTTGGCTTAATCATGTTTTCCGGTTTTAACAAATCATCAAGCTCAGTTTTTGATAATAGCTTTTTCTCGAGCACCAGCTCATAAACACCACGATTTGTTTCGAGTGCTTCTTTAGCTAGTTTAGTACAGGTTTCATATCCTAAAGCAGGATTTAATGCGGTAACAATTCCAATGCTGACTTCCACAAGTTTTCTACATCTATCCTCATTTGCCGTAATTCCATCGATGCATCTGACTTTAAGTGTCATCATACCATTCTTAAGTATTTCAATAGATTCAAATAAACTTTGCACAATTACAGGTTCAAAAACATTAAGTTCAAGCTGCCCGCCTTCTGCAGCCATTGTAACAGCAAGGTCATTGCCAATAACTTTAAACGCAATTTGATTCACAACTTCCGGAATCACTGGATTTACTTTGCCCGGCATAATAGAGGATCCAGGCTGCATGGGAGGAAGATTAATTTCGTGAATTCCGGTTCTTGGACCAGAGGAAAGTAATCTTAGATCGTTGCAAATTTTTGATAATTTGACTGCTAATCTTTTTACAGCTGAAGAATACATAATAAATGCGCCGGTATCCTGTGTCGCTTCAACCAGATTACCCGCAAGTACTGTATTTAATCCGGTTACTTCTTTTAAATGTGTAATTACTTTTTCAGAATAATCAGGATGAGAATTTATTCCTGTTCCAATTGCAGTAGCACCCATATTAACTTCAAGAAATAATTTAACATTTTCATCAAGACGCTGAATTTCTTCATTCAACATTACAGAATAGGCTTCAAATTCCTGTCCAAGAGTCATTGGAACAGCATCCTGCAATTGTGTTCTGCCCATCTTGATAATATGTGAGAACTCTTTTGATTTATTTTTAAATGATTGTACAAGTTCCTTTAACACTTCCGTCAATTTTTTGTTTGAATTGATTAGAGCAATCTTTACAGAAGTTGGATAAGCATCGTTTGTTGATTGCGAAAGATTAACATGATTATTTGGATGACAATATTTGTAATTACCTTTTTCATATCCCAAAATTTCAAGAGCTCGATTTGCAATCACTTCATTTGCATTCATATTTGTAGAAGTTCCTGCACCTCCCTGAATCATATCAACAACAAAATGGGAATGTAGTTTGCCATTTATTATTTCATCACAAGCTTGAACTATTGCATCTGTAATTGGTTTTGATAAAAGTCCCAAATCATAATTAGCTTTTGCTGCAGCTTTTTTAACCATCGCAAGTGCTTCGATAAGTACGGGGTAAAAATTTAAAGTAACTCCACTTATGTTAAAATTCTCAAGTGCACGTAAAGTTTGAACACCATAATAATACTCGTGCGGAACCTCTCTATCACCAAGTAAATCGTGTTCACTACGTGTTCTGCCTGATTGATATTGAGCCGCAACATTTATAACGCGGGTATTTGCTGCGCTCATTCTTCTTGAAATTACTCGACCGATACTGGAAAGAATAGCCAATGCGGTTTCGTTTTGTTCCTTCATTAACTCTTTAAAACTGGCGCGTGAGAGCGTTACAATAACAGAATTGATTGTCGCACGAGCTGATGTTGAATGCGGCGAATCATCCATTAATGCACCTTCACCAAGAAAATCATATTTACTAAAAATTGAAAGTCTTTTTTCTCCGCCGTAAGGAGTTCGTTTAAACAACTCAACTTCACCTTCGTAAATCAAAAAAAGATTTTGGCGAATATTATTTTCATTGAACACCATACTGTTTAACGGAAAATTTTCAACTTTAACTTTCTCGCAGATCGCCTCAAGTTGTGAATCATTTAATCCTTTAAAAAGCTGGATATGTTTTAAGAATTCTTTTATAACTGATTTTTCCATCTCTGTACCTTATTTGATAAAATTTACATTTCAAATTTACTTCTATTTTCTTAGGCATAAAAAGAAGACTAAAGTAAAATATTTCAGCATTTATCTATGTTTTACTCCAATTTGAAATCCCTTCTCAAATAGCTAAATTTGGCTTCAATTTTAAACAATTATTATAAAAAAATGCGCTACCCTTTTAATGAGATTGAATCCAAATGGCAAAAGTTTTGGGAAGACAACAAAACTTATAAAACAGATTTAACCAAATCAGAAAAAAAACTTTACACGCTTGTAATGTTTATTTATCCATCAGGTGCAAAGCTTCATGTTGGCCATTGGTATAATTATGGACCAACAGACAGCTGGGCCCGTTTTAAAAAACTTCAGGGCTATAATGTTTTTGAGCCAATAGGTTATGATGCTTTTGGTCTTCCGGCTGAAAATTATGCTATACGAACCGGAATTCATCCACAGGACAGTACACTAAAAAATATTGAGGATATCCGTCTTCAGCTAAAAAAAATGGGCTGTATGTACGATTGGGATGCCGAGTTAATGACTTGCGCTCCGGAGTATTACAAATGGAATCAATGGATTTTTCTTCAAATGTACAAGCGCGGATTAGCTTACAGAAAAAATGCACCTGTTAACTGGTGCCCAAAAGATCAAACTGTTCTTGCTAATGAACAAGTATTAAATGATGGTACTTGCGAAAGATGCGGAACCCAGGTAATTCAGAAAAATTTATATCAATGGTTTTTTAAGATTACAGATTATGCTGAAGAACTTCTTGAAGGGCACAATAAAATTGATTGGCCTGATGAAACTATCCTAAAACAGAAAAACTGGATAGGAAAAAGTGAAGGTGCAGAAGTAATTTTTAAAGTTGCTGATAACGATGAGAATATAAAGGTTTTCACTACCCGTCCTGATACTTTGTTTGGTGTTACATATTTAGTTCTTGCACCAGAACATGCATTAGTTGATAAGATTACAAAACCAGAATTTAAATCTGGTGTTGATGAGTATCGTGAATCAACAAAAAAATTAACTGAAATTGAACGTACCTCAACAGTTAAAGAAAAGACGGGTGTTCCTACAGGAGCATTTGCAATTAATCCTGTAAATGGTGAAATCATTCCTGTGTGGATTGCTGATTATGCTTTAATCACTTATGGAACCGGTTGTGTTATGGCTGTGCCTGGACACGATGAAAGGGATTTTGAATTTGCCACAAAGTTTAATCTTCCAATCCGCAAAGTAATTTTGCAGGATGGAACGAATGAAACTGATGAATTGAAATCTGCTTTTACTGAAGTTGGAAAAATGATTAACTCCGGAAGGTTTGATGGATTAAGATCTGACGAGGGAATTAAAAATGTAATCAGTTACCTGGAAGAAAATAATATTGGTAAAGGAAAAATAAATTATCGTTTACGCGATTGGTTGATTTCCCGTCAGCGTTATTGGGGAACACCGATTCCGATAATTCATTGTTCTTCTTGCGGCGAAGTTCCTGTTGATGAAAATGAATTGCCGGTTGTACTTCCTTATGATGTTGATTTTAAACTTGGCGGTGAATCTCCTCTTGCGAGAAATGAAAAGTATATAAATGTAAAATGTCCAAAATGCGGAACCGATGCTAAACGTGACCCTGATACTATGGATACATTTGTTGATTCATCGTGGTATTACCTGCGATTTCTTGATCCAAAGTTTTCAACAGCTGCATTTAATAAAGAACTTGCAAACAACTGGACGCCGGTTGATATGTACGTTGGTGGGAAAGAACATTCAGTTATGCATCTGCTTTATGCAAGATTCTTCCATAAATTTTTACGCGATATAGGATTATTGAATAGTGATGAACCTTTTGCCAGATTAGTTCACCAGGGAGTTATTACAAAAGATGGGGCGAAGATGTCTAAGAATCTTGGCAATATTGTTAATCCTGATGATTTTACCTCAAAATATGGTACTGATGTTTTCAGAATGTACTTAATGTTTATGGGACCCTATGATCAGGGTGGTGATTGGAGCGATAAAGGAATTAGCGGTGTTG
>DASVGS010000249.1:0-4149 GCA_036379435.1 Ignavibacteriaceae bacterium | reverse complement strand
TTTCTTCACTCTCTTTTATTAAATCTTCTGCTTTTTTTCTTTCAGTAATATCATTGGCAATTGCAATTATTACTTTTTGATTAAAGTACATTCCCGGGTATAATCGGACATCCTTTAAAAAGATTTCTCCATTTTTTCTTTTACCCCAAAATTCAAATTGCTGTTTCTCACCACTAAATGCCTTTTGAACTAAATTGCTTACAACTTCTATGTTATTCTTTCCTGGCGCACTTACAAAGTCGGGTGTTTTTCCAATCAATGTTTTTTTATCATATCCGTACATTCTGCATGCGCCTTCATTTACATCAAGGAAAACACCATTTTCGTCTTGAATGTAAATTGACTCGGACACACTTTCAAATAATCCTTTATAACTTAATTCGCTTTGTTTTAGATTATCCTCAAAGCGAATTCTATCTGTAATATCATGTGCAACACCCTGCAATCCAATTACTTTATTTTCTGCCATTATAGGTTTTTCATAAACTTCAAGCATTACTTTACTGCCGTTGGAATGAAAAATTTCAACATAAACTGCATCAAGATTTACTTCACCTTTTAAGTGTGCGTGGGTTCGGGTTTTAGCAATAGTATTAATCGGGGAGTCAGTTATATACCAGTGATTTTGCTGCATCCATTCATTAACCGTATAGCCTGTAATGTTTTCAACAGAAGGAGAAATGTATTGGATCTTCGCTTCCAGATCTTGTACATAAAAAAATAAATGCGGAGTTCCCTCAACCAACAGTTGCATTCTATCTTTACTCTTTTGAATTTCTGATTCAAATATTTTACGTTCAGAAATATCCCTCCATATCGTAAAGAGAATCTGCTTACCGGATATTGGAACAGATGTTAATGTTACTTCAACAGGAAATTCCTCATCATTAATTTTTTTATGCACCCATTCAAATTTTGCAACTCCATCGGTATAAGCCTGTTTAATCAACCGTTTTGCTTTTTTTAAAGATAAGTCTCCATCCGGCTGATACTTAGGAGATAATTGAGCTGGATGCATTGATAATATTTGATCTTTAGAAGCACATCCCATCAGTTCCACTGCAGAATTATTACAATCAAAGAATACTTTGCCATCAAACAAAAGCATTGCATCTTTTGAATGCTCAAAAATTAATTTGAACTTGTTTTCACTTTCTGCAAGAGCCTTCTCAATTTTTCGTCTCTCCGTAATATTTCTAAAAACACCTTGTAAAACTTTTTTACCATTCAGATTCAATACGCTTGCCAGAACTTCAACAGGTATTTCTTTTCCATCTGAAGTCAGGACAAAATTTTCAAATGGTATTTTTAAATTGCTTTCGTTTAAATGTTTTGAGAATGTACTTTTTGAATATGATATTAATCTTTTAGGATGTAATTGAGCCTGATGTATACCAATTACTTTTGAGTATGGCATTTTAAGAAGATTTAATGCGGCTTCGTTTGCGTCAATTATTTTTCCCGTTTCAGGATCAGCCAGAAAGATTGCGTCGGGCGAACTATTAAAAAAACTTTTATACCTGTTTTCACTTTCTTTTAATAATGATTCTGTGTTTTTATAGTTGCTAATATCTTCAATAAATCCTTCTATAAACAGCAATTTACCTTTGTCGGAATACACACCTTTGCCGCGTTCCCAAATCCAATTTAGATTTCCGCTTTTAGTAATAATTGGATACTCTAATTCAAAATATATTTTTTGTTTTACCGCTTTTTGCCGCTTGCTAAGAATTTGTTTTTGGTATTGAGTAGGAATTAAATCATTGAATAATATTTTTTTATTTATAAAATCATTTGCGGAGTAACCGGTTAATTTTTTACATCCACTGCTAATAAATTCAATAGTCCGGTTTTTATCATCTTTAAATCTGTAAACAAATCCGGGAAGATTATTTAACATACTTATAATCTTCTGTTCCGGTTTCTCCATTAATCTCCAATTTTCTGTTCCCCGGTTATGATCCTTTATTGTAACCGTATAACCCGCTAAGTTACCGGTTTTATTCTTAATTGGTGCTATACTTTTAATGATGAAAACAGTGCTATTGCTTTTTGAAATAAATAATTTTCCAACAGCAGGTTTTAAATCCAGCTTTGTTTTGGATTCTCTATTTGAAAGATTTTTTTTCTGTTTTGTAGTGTTCTTATTTCTGTACTTAAAAATCTCTTTGAAAGATTTATCAATTAATTCATTTATTTTAAATCCTAAAAGTTTTTCTGATGCAGCAGTTACTTTAATAATCTTCCATTTTGTATCTACAACAAGTACTGCTTCACCGTTGCCATCAATTGCATTTTTAGAATATGATTTTTTATCTGAAGATGAGAGATGAGTTAAATTATTTTTAGCATTATTTGGATATTTTTTGGATTCATTCAACTTAGATATTTTCTTATCCATTACTTTAATCTCCGGAGTCGTTAAAGTTGATGAATAATATTTTGCTGAATAATTAAATATTCCGGAATTAAAAAATATAGTTTTTTGTTTGGAAGGAATTTCATAATTAGGTTTTCTTTAATCTTAAACTCTGGTATTTATAAATAATATCTTACTGCTAATATCGTTATAAGACCTTAAAATATAAAGTGTTTTTTTGATTGTTATTTTGAAAAAAAATGATACGATTAAATTATTACTGAAATAAAATATTTTGAAAAAACTGCAAAAATATTTTAATATCTAAATCATACTATAACTTGAGCAGGAAAAAAATTCCTAAACTTGTTAAGGCCAAACCATAAATCCGTTCAAGTATACTTGCTCTGGATTTGATTGCGACCCTTGCACCTAAAAGCGAAAAGGGAACTGATCCCAAAGCAAGAACAAAAGTGATAAGCCAATCGATATGACCAAGGTATGCATGTACTATTGTGCCCGGTAAAGCAAGAAATACTGAGACCGCCAGTGAACAAGCAAACGCCTTCTTTATCGGCTGATGCAGTATGCGAGCATAACTTGGAGCCAGTAAAAATCCGCCTGAGTTTGCCAGCAGTCCGGAAATTAAACCAATAAAAATTGCTATTAGTGCTAACCTGAGACGGTAGTAACTTGGTTTATTCTTCTTATCAGCATTCGAAATAACAGAATTATTTGATCCTTCCTTAGGAAACATTATAAAGCTAAGTCCAAATCCCAGGACCATAATTCCTGTTACAATTAATAATGGTGCAGAACCGGTAAATTTGGTTAGATATGATCCGAGTATAGTTGCAGGTACGCCTAAAGAAATACTCCATTTTACAACTTGCCAATCAAGAAGTTTAGATTTCCAATACTCTACTGAGGCAATAAGTGTACCCGGAACAGTTGCCGGCAGCGGTGCCGCAACAGCAATAAATCCGGGTACACCAATCAAACTTAACATTGGTGTTGCAATGGCACTTCCGCCTTTACCAAATAGACCACCTAAAAATCCTACTATAACTCCAATAAAAAAAACACTCAAATAATGAAGAACCAAGACTCATTCCTTTCAGATATGTAAACGCTGACAAAATTATTATTCTTATTTAATATCCAATAGATAAAATCAAATAACTTACATATTGAGCAATAATATAAAATAGTTAATTAAATGTTGTAATAAAAAAAGGGCATCGTGGTGATGCCCTTTGAAAATATTTGTCACACTGAGTTTATCGAAGTGTGACAATGAATAATATAACATTTACTTCACATCAAAACGGTCAAGGTTCATTACCTTATTCCATGCTGCAACAAAGTCTTTTACGAATTTTCCTTTAGCATCGTTTTGTGCATAAACTTCTGCAATTGCACGAAGCTGTGAGTTTGAACCAAAGACTAAATCAACACGGGTTCCTGTCCACTTAAGTTCGTTTGTCTTACGATCACGACCTTCATAAGCATCAATGCCATTGGTTATTGGTTTCCAAACAGTATTCATATCGAGCAGGTTTACAAAGAAATCATTCGTTAGTTTCCCAACTTCTTGTGTAAACACACCGTGTTTCGTACCGCCATAATTAGCTCCAAGCACACGCATTCCACCGACAAGTACTGTCATTTCAGGTGCACTCAATGTTAGCAGTTGTGCTTTGTCAAGAAGCATTTCTTCTGCAGAAACAGTGTAAGCTTTTTTCTGATAGTTACGGAAACCATCTGCTTCAGGTTCCATTACAGAGAAT
>DASVGS010000248.1:0-9527 GCA_036379435.1 Ignavibacteriaceae bacterium | reverse complement strand
AGCAAAAGTACTGTTAGCATATTTGATTTTTGCATCTTTCAATAAAAACAATCCATCCGGAATGGTATTTACCAGAGTATCAAATGTACTTTTAAAGTCAGTTAGCTGAGAAGAGCTCAAAAAATCACCAGAAAACAGGTTTTTTTCAAAATCTGCAGTTGTCTCGGAAGGTTCGATCCTATTCATATGCATTTTATTCCAAATATATCACGTTAACAAATGAAAAATATTGACAATCCAAAATTATCTATAAACGTGCCATCAAATCAATTAAAAATTGTAGTAATATTTAAATTTTAACAACTAATTATAATATGATTTAATTTCTGAGAAATTTTTACATATGTATAATTTTCTATTAGAGTTCACATTGTATATATTTGCACCTGTTTTTTGTAAAAATTAGAAAGAATTATGCATCAATTTAAGGATTTAAATCCTGCTCAACTTGCGGCAGTTGAGTATCTGGATGGACCTCAGATGATTGTTGCCGGGGCAGGTTCCGGTAAAACTAAAGTTCTAACCTATAAAATTGCCTACTTATTAAAGAAAAATTTCACTCCTGAATCAATACTTGCGCTTACTTTTACAAATAAAGCGGCAAATGAAATGAAGGAGAGAATCAGAGAACTTATAGGCAAAAAAGCTGATGAATTGTGGATGGGTACGTTTCATTCCATTTTTGCTAAAATACTCCGCACCGAAGCAAAACACATAAATTACAGAAGTAATTTTTCAATATACGATACTATCGATTCGCTATCGCTGGTATCAAATATTATGACCGATCTTAATATTGATCTTGATAAGTTTACGCCAAATTCGGTAAGACATAGAATAAGTTTCTTAAAAAATCATATGATTACACCGAAAGAATTCCGCAGCAAACATGTTGGTTCGTTTCTTGAGGAAAAAATTGCAGATGTTTATGTAGAATATCAAAAAAGATTGGTGGAATTTAATGCAATGGATTTTGATGATCTGCTGCTAAAACCTATTGAACTTTTTAACGAAAAGAAAAATATTCTTCAAAAGTATAAATCACGTTTTGAATATCTATTAGTTGATGAATTTCAGGATACGAATAAAGCACAATATGAATTGTTAAAACTTCTCGTTTCCAGAAGCGGGTTAATTTCTGTTGTTGGAGACGATGCTCAAAGTATTTACAGCTGGCGTGGGGCTAACATTGGAAATATGAGAGATTTTGGTAAGGATTTTCCGAAGTACAAACTTTTTAAACTTGAGCAGAATTACAGATCGACAAAAATGATTCTTAAAGCAGCAGATTCTGTAATTAAAAATAATAAAGATCAGGTTGCTAAAACGCTTTGGACAGAAAATGAAGAAGGCGAACCTGTTATGCTGTTAAAATGCGCTGATGAAAAAGATGAAGCTTCACAGATCTCAAAATACATTAAACATGAACTATCAAAGAAAAAATTAGTCTTTAATGATTTTGCAATTTTGTATCGCACCAATTCTCAATCGCGTGCAATGGAAGATATATTTAGAAGAGAAAAAATTCCATATACAATAATTGGCGGGCTTGAATTTTATAAAAGAAAAGAAGTAAAAGATGTTGTTGCCTATCTTAGAGTAATCTCAAATCAAAACGATGAAGAAAGTTTATTAAGGATAATGAATTTTCCTCAAAGAGGCATTGGTAGTACAACGGTTACAAGAATGATCGCGTTTGCAAGAAAACATAACATATCTCTTTTCCAAACTATGGGAAGAGTTTTTGAAGTGATTGACATAAAAGAACGTATTCAAAAAAATGTTAAGCAATTCAAAACTCTGCTTGATAAGTACATGGGGCTTAAGGATAAACTTTCTGCAGGCGAACTAACACGTGCAATGATTGATGATTTAGGTTTGATTAGAATGTTTAAAGAAGAAGGAACGCAGGAAGCCTTGCAAAGAATGGAAAACATTAATCAGTTAATGGCATCATTAAGCGAATTTTCTGCAGCAAATCCCGATGCAAAACTTGAACAGTATCTTGAAGAAGTTTCTCTGATTGCAGACATAGATAATTATACGGAAACCAAAAACTGTGTTACACTTTTAACAGTGCATGCATCCAAAGGTTTAGAGTGGCCAATTGTATTTGTAAGTGGTTGCGAAGAAGATATTTTTCCTATTGCCAATAAATTTTTATCAGATGCCTCTGTAGATGAAGAGAGGCGATTATTTTATGTTGCTTTAACACGTGCAAAGAAAAAAGCTTATGTTACTCATGCAAGATCAAGATATAGATTTGGTGAAGTTGCTTATCAAAGCAGATCACGATTTATTGATGAACTTGATCCTACCACTTATAAAGAAACCAACGGTGGACTTGGGCGAAAAGCAAATCGTAAAACAAAAAAAGAAATGTACTACGAATATTTTGAAAAAGTTGAATATGAAAGTTTTGATCAGGATGGAGTAGCACTTCAGATTGGAAGTCGTGTTATGCACGATAAATTTGGATTGGGCAAAGTGGTTGATGTTACTGGTACAGGTGATCTTACAAAAGCAACAGTTCATTTTGAAGGAAATAATGTAAAGCAGCTGATGCTTAAATTTGCAAAGCTTAAGGTTTTATAATTAACAGTTAGTGAAACGACTTTTTATCAGGAGTTGAAAATAATATGTCTATAGCCCCAAAAAAATTAGCAATTTTAGTAGGAGGGGGTCCGGCACCCGGAATCAATAGTGTTATAGGTGCAGCTACAATCCGCACAGCCGTTGAAGGTGTAGAAGTTATAGGAATTAAGGATGGATTTAAATGGATAATGCAAGGGGATATCAGTCACATTAAGGATTTAAATATCCAAAATGTTAGTCGTATACATTTTAGAGGTGGATCTTATATCGGGATTTCAAGATCCAATCCAACTAAGGACCCCAAACATTTAGAAAATACGGTAACATCTTTACTTAGACTTAATGTTGATAAACTTATAACAATTGGTGGAGACGATACAGCATTTAGTGCACTTAAAGTTAACGAAATGGCCTCCGGCAGAATTAAAGTTGTTCATGTTCCCAAGACAATTGATAATGATCTTGACCTTCCACATGGAATTCCAACATTTGGTTTTCAGACTGCCAGACATATTGGAGTCGATATAGTTAAAAATCTTATGGTTGATGCACAAACAACAAGCCGATGGTATTTTGTTGTTTCGATGGGTAGAAAAGCGGGACATCTTGCACTTGGAATTGGAAAAGCCACGGGTGCTACACTTACACTAATTCCGGAAGAGTTTGCAAACAAACAGATAAAATTCAGTCATATTGTAGACATACTTGTTGGTGCAATAATAAAAAGATTAAGCTATGGTAAACCTGACGGTGTTGCAATTATAGCTGAAGGATTAGTTGAACATTTGGATCCAACTGATTTGGAATCGCTGGTTGAAGTTGAAAGAGATGCACATGACAATATTAGAATTGCTGAAATTAATTTTGGTGAGATATTAAAATCCAAAGTACAGGATAGGCTAAAAGAATTTGGATTAAAGGCTACGGTAGTTGCAAAAAATATAGGATATGAGCTCCGATGTGCAGATCCTATACCATTTGATATGGAATACACAAGAGATTTAGGCTTTTCTGCCGCTCAATTTATTCTTGATGGCGGAAGCGGCGCGATGGTTTCTATCCAGAACGGAAATTTTGTACCGATGTATTTTAAAGATATTATTGATCCTAAAACGCTAAAAACTAAAGTTAGAATGGTTGATCCGGCATCAGAAAGTTTTTACATAGCAAGAAGATATATGCTTAGATTAAACCAGGCTGATTTTGATGATCCACACGAACTTGCAAAACTTGCAGCAACGGCAGGAATGACTATTGAAAATTTTAAACAAAAATTTAATTACCTGATTGAGAGCGATTTATTATATAAAAATATTAAAGATGGAAAATTTACTATTAATTCACCCGAGTCAAATCTTGCACATAGAAATCAGGAGTTGAATGATAGCTTTGATGACATGGATGAGTAATAAAATTTGAATATACAGGAGTAAATTAAAACCCGAGCAATCAAACTCGGGTTTTTTTTATCAATTTTTCTTTTGATTGTGGAATACTTTATAAAAAGAATAAATCACCATTGAGATTATAATCGTCCAGGCGAAGATCATAAAAATTACGCCATTTGTTGTTAGTCCCATTATTTAACCTCACTATGATTGTTTTCCCATGCTTTTTTAACCATTAGCATAAAAATTAAAGCAATACTGAACATAAGAACTCTTGCACCCCATATATAAGGTACATTTTCAGCTGCAACATCTTTTAATAACAGTGTTGGTATAGCACTTTGAATGAACCACCAGATCATTAAAATCAAAAGAATTGCCGGTGTAATAAATTTCATTACATAATAGAAGAACATAGGTATTTTTATATCACCACCTTGATTCATTTCTTTCCAGGCTTTATCAGCACCAAAAACCCACATAAATAATACAGTTTCTATCAAAGCAAAAACAACTAATCCAAAAGTGCCCGCCCAATAATCCATCTCATCTAAAAATCCATATTTTAAAAAGAATATTACAAACTGAACTGCAACTAATACAGCAATGGCCAAAGCAGTTACCGCTTTTTTTCTATCCATCCCAAACTCGTCTTCTAGAAATGCAACCACAGGCTGCCCCATAGCAACTGAAGAGGTTATACCTGCAAAGAAAAGAAGCAGGAACCACATAAAACCAAAAAGTTCACCCATAGGAAAATGCACGCTACCAAAAATTATTGGCATTGAAACAAATCCAATGTTAAAAGCTCCACCTTTTGCAATCTCTTTTGTTGCTTCTAATCCAAAGAAGGCGACCGCTACTGGAATAGCAATTGAAGCACCCAAAACCACTTCAGCAAATTCATTAGTTGATGCAGTTGCCAAACCTGAGAGCGCAATATCGTCATCCGGTTTTAAATAACTTGCATATGCGTGTATTGTTCCCATTCCAACCGAAAGAGTAAAAAAGATTTGCCCTGCAGCAGCAAGCCAGATATTTGGATTTCCGAGTGCAGCAAAATCCGGATTCCATATAAAAGCTAAACCGTTAGCTACAGAATTTTCGGGAAAAGCAGGATCAGGTGTTCCTAAAGTAAAAATTCTAATTGCAAGAATTATTGCAAAGATGAACAGTAAAGGCATAGCTATTTTTGCAAGTTTTTCTATACCTTTTGAAATTCCTTTATATAGGATTGCAAAATTTATTGCAAAAGTAAGCAGCATCAATCCGTAAGCTGGCAAAATTGATTTGAATGTTTCGGAAGTTGTAACGCCTTGATAACTGGATAAAAAGCCCGTCATAGTTTCGCGGGTTTCATTGGAGTATAATCCAAGAATTGAAAAAAGACTAAATCCAAGCGTCCAGGATTCTATATATGTATAATAGATTAGAATTGTAATTGATATAAACAGTCCGAGAGCACCAAAATATTTTGCAAGTTTGTTTTTCCAAAGAACATCAAACATACCTGGTGCGCTGCCATGTCTAAATTTACCGCCATGTCTTCCAATTCCCCATTCAATCCACATAAGCGGAATACCCAAAAGCAGAAAGAAGATAAAATAAGGAATCATAAATGCTCCACCGCCATTTTGGGCCGCCTGTACAGGAAATCTTAAAAAGTTTCCTAATCCAACAGCGTTACCCGCTACAGCTAGAATTAAACCGATTTTGGTTCCCCACTGCTCGCGTTCTCCTGATTGAGCCATCAAACCTCCTGAAAATTAAGGAAATTCTGAAAATCAAATGTGAATATGAAAACTTTAATGGATAATATCAAATAAAATTGATTTTGATTGAAAGTGTTTTATATCAATGTCTTAAAAAATTGTATGTATTTTCAAATCACCATTTTTATTCTTTAATTCTTAATTATTAAATTTGCGCGGAAAATATTTTAAGAGGAAGTAAAATGCCAAAAAGGTTTGTTTCAAATAAAGATGAGACTGTTAGGATGTTTGAAAATGATTTTATGGAAGCGCTGTCAAGAGTGCATCCTTCAGTACCATTAATCATCTTTGTACCGGTTATCCTGTATATGTTTTATCTCTCTATTTTTTATTTTAACATAACAAGCGCCTCTATTATTTTATTAGTGATTTTTGGTTTATTCATCTGGACGATAACTGAATATTTATTACACAGATTTATATTCCATCTGGAACTAAAGAGTAAGCTTGGAGCAAGAATACATTTTATTTTTCATGGTGTTCATCATGATTATCCTAGTGACTCCAGAAGATTAGTAATGCCGCCTTCAGTAAGTATACCATTAGCAACACTTTTTTATTTTTTATTTAGGTTTCTAATCGGGGAGGTTTCTGTCCATCCGTTTTTTGCCGGATTTTTAATCGGTTATTTATTTTATGATATGACACATTATGCCGTACACCATTTTAATATGCACAGTAAATTTTGGCTGGCAATTAAAAATCATCATATCAAACATCACTACCAGAATCCTGATAAGGGTTATGGTGTAAGTTCGCCTATATGGGATTATATTTTCAGAACAAATTATCCAGGTAAAGAAAAACAAAATGCTTAATAGTATTATTGTTATGATTATTTAAGGAGTCAAAATCATTAAGAGTAAATTTGTGAAAATTGTATTATATGTGGTTTTACTTTTTTCACAAATTGTATTGATAAGTTGTACATCATCAATTTCAGATATTATTTATATCCGCTCAAATCAGGTCGGCTTTCTTCCCGAGGATACCAAAACTGCAGTCATCCTATCTAAAATAGATTTACAGGGTAAGAATTTTTCGATTCTTAATAATAATACTGAAGAAATTCAATTGGAGAAAAGTATAGCAGATACTCCATCTGTATACGGCGATTTTAATTTTTGTTATGAAGTTGATTTTTCAGAAATAAAAAATTCCGGTAAGTATAAAATTAAGTTGTTAGATTTTGAATCCTATCCATTTCAAATTGGAAGTTCAATATATAATGCTGTCCGTGATTCATTAAGTCTTTTTTTTCAAGCTCAACGCTGCGGCCCCACCAATCCAATACTTCATCAACCATGTCATCTTTCAGACGCTTCAAAAATTATTGGATATAAAGATTCAACTGCTCGGGATTTAACAGGCGGTTGGCATGATGCGGGCGATTATGTAAAATTTTTAAAGACTACTGCCTATACCACTTATATGTTATTATTTAGCTATGAATTTGATCCACAAAAATTCGGATACGATCTGAATAAAAACTCGGTTCCTGATATTCTTGAAGAAGCAAAAGTAGGTTTGGATTGGATGCTAAGATGTAATGTTGATGATAAAACTTTAGTATCACAGGTTCAAAACGAATCTGATCATAATGTAGGATGGAGACTACCAGAAAATGATACTCTAAGATTTGATAGACCGGCATTTGTAAGCATTGGAAAGAGCACTATTGGAATTTATACCGCCACACTTGCTTTAGCATCCAGAATATGGAAAAATAAATTTTATGATGATGAATTTTCAAATAGATGTTTTAAAACCGCTGAAAAGTTTTACTCTTTTAGAAATTCCGTTCAAGATTTGGATTCCACTTTTTCAAACCATTATGCTGAAAAAGATTTTAACGGTAAATTGGCATTGGCTGCAATTGAATTATACAACTCAACAAACGATACAAAATATTTGTCTGAATCTGTTGAATATGGAAAAAAGGCTGGTTCGGATTTTTGGTGGAGTGTGGGTGATATAAATTCATTAGCCCATTTTAAAATTGCAAAACACAATCCAGACTTTATAAAATATATTTATAATAATCTCTTTAGTTCGTTAAATAAAAGTCGTAAATCTTTTTTAAGAGAAGGACTGGATTATTCGTGGGGGACAACGAATGCGTTTTTAGGTATAAGTTTGCAGGCAATACTCTATAAAAATTTAACCGGTTCTAAAGAATTTGATTCATTAAATATTTATCAACGCGATTATGTTTTAGGAAGAAATCCCTGGGGAGTATGTTTTATAAATGGAGTTGGAACTAATTTTCCTAAAAATCTTCATTCACAGATAGCTTATTTTAATCATAAACATTTACCGGGGGCATTAAGTGCGGGTCCTGCACCGGTTGATATTCTAATTCGGTACAAGATAGAAAGAGAAAATGACAATTATTCTGCGTTCAATACTAATCGAACAAACTATTTTGATGATAGAATAGATTATATTACAAATGAACCAACTATAGTTGGCAATGCCACAGCATTATTTGTTTATGGATATTTTAGTAATTAGTTAATACCGGTAACATCAATTAATAGAAAAAATCTTTGAAAATGTTAAAAATTTGGCTTGTTGCATTATAGTACACGTAGAATTTTATTTTCTCTCTTTAGTCCAATTTTTTTTCTCTTTTCTTACATTTTTGATTATAATCACAACCAGTTGGTGGTATAATTATTGGTAAAATTGTACAAAAATTAAATTATGAAGAAAAGCATCCAATTATTTCGTTCGGGTATACCGATAGTTGATACTGCCTGGGGAGGATTTTATCAAGGTGGTACCTACTTATTGGTCGGTGAAAAAAAATCCGGTAAAACATTACTTAGTTTACAATATGCAGTGGAAACTGCAAAAAGCAAACAAGTATGTTTATATTTTACCAATGCTCGTCCAAAAGATCTAATGATTCATGCTGCATCGATTGATATTGATCTTGAAGATTATATAAATCAAAACTTAATAATAGTTGTTAGGGTAGCAAATCCTACAGAAAATACAGAATTTAAAAGTAGAGATGAATTTTTAAGCGACTATTTGAATGATATTATTTCTGTAATTAACCAATATAATCCCTCCAAAATAATTTTTGATGAATTAACACCTTACGTTGAATATGAAAATCTGAATACTTTAAGTGATGCTTATGGTGCGATGGTCGAATCAATCGAAGATTTAGGTATAACAAGTCTGTTTATTTTAAGAGAACCAGCAGCTCAATTTTCAAAAATGATTTTTAATGTATTAAACACTTATGCAACGGGAATCATTCATCTTCATAAATCAGATGATTTTGAAGGTCAACCGGGAATAATTGAAATTACGCCAAACATTGGGCATACGGAAGGTAAATTTAAAGCAAACTATTTTATAGAACCTTATAAAGGCATTACAACAGATTTTAAAATTACAAAGCGTACCACTAAGGAAAATTTTATTCCAGAAATAAAAGAAATTATCCCAAACAATAAAGTTGGGATAAATACTCCTAAATTTTTAGTTCCAAACATTTATAATGTTAACGACTTCAAATTGATCGTTAATAATCAGATTGCGTTATACAAAACTACGGGACAATTATTTACTATCGTTTCTCTTAAATTAAATTTAATTAAGAATATTTCATCCAAGGTATCTTTTGATGAATTAAGTAATGCGGTTAAACTTGCAGCAAACATAAAAGATAAAATATGTACCATAGATGATAAAATTTATGTGCTAATAACAAAGTCTGATGAAAAAATAGTTGATGAATTTATAAATAAAGTCC
>DASVGS010000247.1:0-16471 GCA_036379435.1 Ignavibacteriaceae bacterium | reverse complement strand
CAAGTGCCATGGCTATTCAAGAAACGCTTATTTATAAAATCGATAGTGATTTGCTTCATAAAATGTGTCTGTTAAATTCAAGAATAAACTCTAATCTTAACGGCAAATATGAATCAGATAACTCTGAAGAATTTCAGAATCCACTGGAAGAAGATTTATTAGCACCCGTTTTATCTGAAGGACAAGAGAATGCTGATGTTATCTTATCTGAAGAAGATATAAAGAAAGAAATAGTTACATATTTATCCGAAGATGAACTTGATTTAATAGTTCAGGACCTGAAAAGTAAACAAGAGTTTAAGAGCGTAATGAAAAAGGTTGGCAAACTTAATGGTGATGAAAAACTAAAAAAAGAATTTATTGATGACTCTGATTCTGAAGTGTGGCAATTTGTATCTGAAGATGATAAATAATATTTAAAATCCCCTCACTTTCTTGAGAAATGTTTACTCCCACCAACTAGTGATTTTAAATCTGGATGATTTCAAATTACTTTGAGCATTCTTTATTGCCTGGGTACTGTAATAAAAAGCAGAATTTCCAGTAGATTGAATATTAACACTTGAGCCAACCAAAATAGTACTTCCGTAAATACCACCATTACCTGCAATTTTTGTATCAATAGTAGAATTGCCGTAAACAATTATAATTCCTCTGTATGTAAACTGTCCGGCCATATTGAGGTTGCCATTTATAATCATTATCCCATCGCCATCACAGGTACCAGATAATGTAACATCACCGGTTACATAAGTAATTTTAGGACTGGCGGTAGTTCCGAAAGTCATCGGTGCAGTATACGTTCCACTTGGTACAGTAATATCAGCAGCAAAAATTAAATTCTGCGTAACTTCATTCCAGTCTAATGAATCGTCTACAGTACTAACACTTGGTGTACCACCAGCTCCTTGAATTTCCTTAGAAATTTTTGATCGTAGTGTATTAACTATGTATGCACTGTCATCCTGGCTGTCAACAGTTATACCTGGAAGAGAAGTGCCTGAGCCTTCACTGCCCCCGGGATTAGTATCATTACCATCAATAGCCATATTCCCATTAAAATTTAAGGATAGATTGGTTGATGAAACATATATTGCCCCATAAACTGATGGAAGTTGAACAGGAGATCGAGTTGCTTTTACAACTGATTCATGCACAACACCATCAAACTCACCAATTGAACGAATCACTAAGTTAGAATCTGGGCCTGAAATATTAATACTGTATTTGCCGCCAAATAATGGTTGATCACTAAAAGAACCACTTAACGTTTTATTTCTTCTCATTTTTTCAAGATAAGTTTCAATTCCGGAGTTTGCAATAAGTCTTGCCTGTGTTGATTCAAATTGATGTACAGTAACACTTAGTCCTTCTTTTGAATTTGCATTCAACTTCAAAATAAAAAGTCCAATTATTATTGAAAGACCAATTGTTACAATAAGAATTGATTTTCCCATTATATATTCCTCGGATTAATGGTCATTTCCCAATATGTAAATGGATATGGATTTTGAGGCGAAGTAAACATTGTTTCAACTGGTTCTGATGTCTCTAACCACAATTCTGCTCTTATAAATTTAATATTACCAAGTACTGTAGTAGCAACTGATTTTTGATCAAGGTAACTGAATTTTATTCTTGTTAGTCCGAGTGAAGGACCAATTAAAGTATCAGAATTAACTACTCTGCAGAGTATAATATCATGCGGATTTGTAGTTCCGGATGTTAATTTAGGATCCCTGTTAACATAATAAGTTACAACATCTATACTGCCATCTCTATCAATATCAGAATAAAATTGAATTCTCTCAGAATCAGCAATGGCAATAGCGGTACTATCGCACTCAAATCCAACTTTTCTTAAATCATAGTTTAATATTTCTGCCTGAGTCTTTGCGTTTTGCTGAAGTTGTAATTCTGAGTCTGATGAAAATCTTTGATTGCTGCCATAAATGTTCAACTTAAAAATTAGCAGAAACACCATCCCGCCAATAAAAGTTGATCCCATTATATCAATTAAAATATTCATAATTTATTTAAGCGTAAAAATGAATGATAATTTTACAGGATTTTTTAAATATCGGCTCGATACTTTAATGTCAGCTCTTTTATAAAATGTACGGATGGAACTTTTAACCTCGGGAGAATTTTCTTCTACATAATAAATTTCAGAATACACTTCATAATTTTCTGCATGCGGAGCGTTTATTAATCTGCTATAGCCATTATAATCGTCAATATCATTAAAATCGGGATAATTTTCTCCAGGATCTGGTCCCAATGGATAATTGGTTAAACCTAAAGGATTTGTAATAGGAAATTCTACTGTGTTGGCGTCAAATGCCCTTTGTTTTATTTCTTCCAGCAAATCATCAGCAAGCGAAAACCCGGTTAAATACACTTTATTTTCTACTTCAACGCCTACATTTTGTAAAACAGCTGAATCAAAGCGCAATGATATTAAACTAAATATCATCATTGCACCCAAAGATAGAAATGATTGAACACCGTTTGACATTTTCTCTCCTTAATTTTCAACACTGAGTACTATTCTCTTCCATTTTTGCACCAACAATTAATGACCATTTTTACAATGAATTTTATTTTAAATGTAATTTTTACCGACAGAAATTACATCTCAAAATCAAACAAAGAATTTTTTGGATATAATCAGCCAAAAAGATTGGTGATATTGGGATAGAAAACTTTAGCTGAAAATATTTATTTTTGAATAATTATAATTCATTATTACTAAGGAAAAATCATGACACCAAATATTGATATGATCAAAAAGGTTTATTCCAACTACAAGATTAAACTTTCAGAAATCCGAAAAGTTGTTAACCGACCATTGACCTACGCTGAGAAAGTATTGTACACACATCTTTATGATAAAATGACAAAAGAATTTAATCGTGGTAAAGATTATGTTGAATTAGCTCCAGACAGAGTAGCAATGCAGGATGCAACTGCACAGATGGCACTTCTTCAATTCATGTCCGCAGGAAGAAAAACTACTGCAGTTCCATCTACTGTTCATTGTGATCACCTCATTCAGGCGCAGGTTGGTGCCGTTGAAGATTTGAATAGGGCAAATACTGAAAACAAAGAAGTATATGAATTTCTTGAAAGTATTTCTCAAAAATATGGTGTAGGATTCTGGAAACCCGGTGCAGGAATTATTCATCAAGTTGTTTTAGAAAATTATGCTTTCCCGGGTGGAATGATGATAGGTACTGATTCACATACTCCTAATGCAGGTGGACTTGGGATGATTGCGATTGGTGTTGGTGGTGCTGATGCGGTTGATGTAATGGCAGGTATGCCATGGGAATTGAAATGGCCAAAATTAATCGGAGTTAAATTAACCGGAGAACTAAACGGATGGACTTCAGCTAAAGATGTAATCTTAAAGCTTGCTGGAATTTTAACTGTTAAAGGAGGCACAGGTGCAATAGTTGAATATTTTGGCGAAGGAACAAATTCAATCTCCTGTACAGGCAAAGGAACTATTTGTAATATGGGTGCTGAGATTGGAGCAACAACATCTGTCTTTCCATTCGATGAGAGAATGTCATCATATTTAAGAATTACAAAACGTGCTGATGTTTCTGCACTAGCAGAAGGATTGGCTGATGAAATATGGGCTGATAAAGAAGTGTTTTATAATACTGAGAAATAATACGATCAGGTTATAGAAATTAATTTAAGCGAACTTGAACCTCACTTAAATGGACCGTTTACACCGGATAAAGCATGGCCAATCTCCAAAATGAAAGAAGCAGTAAAATCCGAAAACTTTCCTGATAAAATATCTGTGGGTTTAATAGGAAGCTGCACCAACTCAAGTTATGAAGATATTGACCGTTCAGCAAGTATAGCAAAACAGGCACTAGAGAAAGGTTTAAAGACAAAATCGCAGTACACTATTACACCAGGTTCTGAGCAAGTTAGAGCTACAATTGATCGTGATGGTCAGTTAAAAACTCTTACGGATATTGGTGGAGTAATTCTTGCGAATGCATGTGGTCCGTGTATTGGTATGTGGAAAAGAATGGATATTAAAACCGGTGATAGAAATACAATCGTTACTTCTTTTAATAGAAATTTTGCAAAACGAAACGATGGAAATCCTGAAACACTTGCGTTTGTTGCATCGCCTGAAATTACCACAGCGTTAGCTATTGCGGGCAGTTTATCTTTCAATCCAATTACGGATGAACTTGTGAATGATAAAGGAGAGAAAGTTAAATTGGATGCTCCGAAAGGAGAAGAACTTCCACCGCGTGGATTTGATGAAGGCAGCGCCGGATTTGTTGCCCCCGCTGAAGATGGAAGTAAAGTTGAAGTTAAGGTCGATCCAAAGAGTGATAGATTACAATTACTTACTCCATTTACCCCGTGGGACGGAAAAGATTTAGTTGATCTTCCTGTTTTACTTAAAGCATTTGGCAAATGTACAACAGACCATATTTCAATGGCCGGTCCATGGCTAAAGTATCGTGGGCACCTTGATAACATCTCCAACAATATGTTTATCGGTGCAATAAATGCTTACTCAAAAGAAGCAGGAAAAGTTAAAAATATTTTTACTGGTGAAACAAAATCTGTTCCTGAAGTTGCAAGAGAATACAAATCAAAAGGTGTAAACTGGGTTGTTGTTGGCGATGAAAATTATGGTGAAGGCTCATCTCGTGAACACGCTGCAATGGAACCTAGATTTCTTGGCGGTAGGGCGATTATTGTAAAAAGTTTTGCACGTATACACGAAACAAACTTAAAGAAACAAGGAATGCTACCGCTGACTTTTGCTGACCCAAAGGATTATGATAAGATAAAAGAAGATGATAAAATTGATTTATTGATTTCATCTTTAGCTCCCGAGAAGCAGGTTAAAATGATCGTTAAACATCAGGATGGAAGTAAAGATGAGGTAATGTTAAATCATACTTTTAATGCTTCACAGATTGAGTGGTTTAAAGCCGGAAGCGCATTAAATCTTATTGCAAGTAAGCAAAAATAATTATTAATAAATTTACGTTCCTTAAGGCGATTCAATTGAATCGCCTTTTTTAATTTACCTGCTCACCATAAACTTTTTCCAGCAAATCCGAAAGAATTTTTTTCTCCTGATTGGATAATGTTGTTGCTATATAATTACCCAAAGCCTGCACTTCAGGATGAGCCTTCTCCAGAAGTTTGATCCCTTTTTCAGTTATCCTGGTCATTGATAATCTTTTATCATTATCAGTATGAAATCTTTCAACCAGTTTTTCTTTCATCAGTCTATCAATAATTCTTGTAACATCAGGTGCAGGTTCAATCATTCTGGAAATTATATCACACCGGGGGTGACCTTCAGGATAAACGCCATTTAATATCCTTAGAACATTATACTGCGGCATAGTAAGTCCGTACTTATTCATTACTTCTTCATGTTTGGATCGCAGGAAATATGCTGTAATTAAAATGTTTAATGAAACCTCGTGATCCAAACTTTCAAACTTTGTTTGCTTTAACCATCGCTTTAACTTTTCACCCATTGATGTTCCTGATATATTAATGTGTTTTGACACAAAATTACTTTTTTGTAATTCAAAATCAAAGATCAATAAATCTGCTGATGATCTGCATATCATTTTCAACTCATTATCACTATTTTTTAAGTAATAAAAAGTAATAATATTCAATTATATGATTTTCCTTAACCCTGCAATTCTATTCGGTTTACTTGCTGCATCTATTCCGGTAATTATTCATTTATTCAATCTCAGAAAACTTAAAAAGATTGAGTTTAGTACGCTTACTTTTTTAAAGGAATTGCAAAAAAATAAAATCAGAAAAATAAAATTAAAACAATGGATATTACTTTTACTTAGGGTGCTAATAATTCTTTTTTTAGTGATGGCATTTGCACGACCAGCTTTACAGTCAGTTCAAATTGGCGGAACAACCTCTGCTGCAAAAACGACAGCCATTTTTATTTTGGATGATACATTCAGTATGTCTGTTGTTGATCAGAAAGGCTCTTACTTTAACCAGGCTAAAGAGATTATTAAATCAATAATATCACAAATGCAGGAAGGTGACGACGTCGGTCTTATTTTAGTTTCAATGCCGGATAATGAAAATAAACTTACATCAAACTTATCAGAGTTTTTAAAAAATGTTGATCAGGTTGATTTGTCATTTGCATCGGGGGATCTTAATTCTGCGGTTACCAGAGCTGCTCAATTAATTTCTGAAAGCAAGAATTTTAATAAAGAAATTTATCTGCTGTCTGATTTTCAAAAGAATAAAATAATAACAGAAAAAAACACTTCAGATTTAAGCGAGCTTTTAAATGAAAATGTACGATTGTATTCAATAAATTTTGCAGATAAAGATGTCTTCAACATATCTATTGATGATATCAAAATTAATAATCAGATCTTTGAAAAAAATAAGCCGGTTGGTTTTTCAATAACGATCACAAATAATTCAAAACAAAATGTAAACAGCGGAGTGGTTTCACTTTTTATGAATGATGAAAGAACCGCACAAAAAAGTTTTGATATTAATTCAGGACAATCAACTATTGTTGATATAGAAGCTATCCCTAAAAGCGATGGATTTATTTCGGTTACAGCGGAACTTGAAACTGATGAGATAGAACAGGATAATAAACGCTTTGCAAGTTTATTTATTCCATCTAAAATTAATCTTGGTTTATTTTCGGAAATTCCTGCTGACTTATCATTTGTTCAGATTGCTTTGCAAAGTGCCGGGGAAAGTAAATATGAAATTGATAGCAGAAATATCAACCAGATAAATTCTCAACTTCTTAATAAATATCAAACTGTGGTAGTAGCTGCAAATTCAATCACAGCGGGAATCGAACAGATAAATGACTTTATCAATAATGGCGGCGGGATTATGCTGTTTCCTTCTTCCACTCCCGATGCGGCAAAACTAAATCAACTTTATACATTGTTGGGCATAAATTTAAATTCATCTTTTATTGGAAAACTAAACAGTGACGAAGTTAAAATTAAATTTGAGAGTACCGATTTTAATCATCCGGTTTTCCAGAATATTTTTCAGAATGAAGATAAGAAGCAGTTTGACTCGCCCGGACTAAATGCATATTACAAAAATGTAACGGCAGGTAATCAAATTATTAAATTGATTGACGGATCATCCTTTTTAACAGAGTTTAAAATTGGAAGAGGAAAATTATTTGTGTTTAATTCTTCGCCAGTTTTAAGCTGGAGTGATTTTCCAATTAAAAGTATTTTTTCGCCTTTAATAAATAAATCAATTTTATATCTTTCATCAAAAGAAAGAGATAAAAATACTTTTATAGCCGGCGAAGATGTGATAGTTAATTTGAAAAATGTGACTTCATCACAAATTAAAGTGGTGCACCCTGATAATACTGAAGAATACATAAATCTAAATGATAACTTAAATAAAGACTATTTAACTTATACCCATACAGCCAAAACCGGTAATTATAAATTTTATTCTGGTGATAAACTCATTGATGAAATTTCAATTAATACTGATCCTTCAGAATCAAAAACAGATTATGAGAATAAATCAAAACTTGAAGATTACCTGAAGGAAATAAATTTTCAGGGTAAATATGTTTCAATTGAGAAGGATAGTAACATCACAGAAAAAATTTTACAATCCAGGTTTGGATCTGAGCTTTGGAGATATTTTTTAATTGTTGCTATAATCTTAGCTTTGTTAGAAATGACTATTGCAAGAAATACAAAAAAAGAATTGGAAGGAATAAATAGTTAATAAGTCATTGCGAGGAGTCTTCGACGAAGCAATCTTTAACATTCAATAGATTGCTTCAATCCTTCGGGATCGCAATGACATTCAGAAAAGTATTATGATAGAAATAACAAAAAAAGTTGTTGAGCGTGCAATGCTGGTTGCGCTTGATACAAAAATTTACAGCAAAGAGGTTGTTGAAGAACATCTTGCAGAACTTGAAGAACTTGCGGACACTGCGGGAGCAGAATCGGTTTTTAAAATTATTCAAAGCAAAGCAAGAATGGATTCTGCATATTATATAGGAAAGGGAAAAGCAGAGGAACTTGCTCAGTTAGTTGAACTTAATGAAATAAACATAATCATTTTTGATGATGACTTAACTCCGGTACAGGTAAGAAATCTTTCGGATCTGTTTAAACGCAAAGTGATTGATCGGAGCGGATTAATTCTTGATATCTTTGCTTCAAGAGCAAAAAGTAAAGAAGCTAAAACCCAGGTAGAACTGGCTCAACTTCAATATCTTTTACCGCGCTTAACAAGAGCATGGACTCACTTATCAAAACAATACGGCGGAATTGGAACCAAAGGTCCGGGTGAAACCCAAATCGAAACTGATAGAAGAATAATCCGGACGCGCATTGCTCTATTAAAGGATAAACTTGCGCAGATAGAATCTCACAGAACAACACAAAGTGCCGGAAGAAAAAACACAACACGAATTGCAATTGCCGGTTATACAAATGCGGGTAAATCCACTTTGTTTAATCTACTAACCAGTGCAGATGTTTTTGCTGAAGATAAGTTATTCGCTACACTCGATTCAACAACCCGGTCCTTAGAAGTTCATGATACAGAAAAAATCTTAATAAGCGATACAGTCGGATTTATCCGCAAACTTCCGCCCCAGCTGGTAGCATCATTTAAAAGTACATTAAGTGAAGTTAGAGAAGCAGATATAATTTTTCATGTTGTAGATGTATCTCATCCGTTTTATGAAGATCATATAAAAGTGGTTGAGGAAACTTTAAAGGAATTTGGAAGCAGCGATAAAAAAGTGGTTAAAATATTTAATAAAATTGATTTGATTAAAGATAAAGCTAAGATTGATTTTATTCGTAATGCTCATAAAGAAAGTATTATGATATCTGCTGCAAGAGGTATAAACATCTCTGCATTAAAGACATTACTAAATGATATTATTGAGGATCAGTTTGTCGAATCGAAAATAAATTTACTTTTAACCGATTCTAAAAAGGTATCACAAATACATACGCTGGCAGAAGTACTAAAAATAACTTATGATGAAGATGGAATAAAAATTCATTTTAAAACAAGTAAACAAAATGCAGATAGAATAAAGAAAATAATTCATGAAACTTAAAAGATTAATAATTGATGGCAAATCATTAACACTGAATAAAATAGAATTCTTCTTAAAAGAAAACCCACAGGTTTCTCTTTCAACAGAATCAAAAAAAAATGTAATAAAAGCTCGCAAGCTAATTGATAAATGGGTTGAGAATGGGGAAGTAATATACGGCGTTACAACGGGCTTTGGCGAGTTTGCAAATGTTTCAATCTCTAAAGGTGATATTGAAAAACTTCAGGAAAATTTGATTGTCAGTCATTCAACCGGCGTAGGTGATCCGCTTCCATCATTCATTGTAAAGATAATGATGCTGCTTCGTGTTAATGCACTTGCCCGAGGTAATTCAGGGATACGTTTGGAAACACTTGATTTGTTAATTGCCATGATTAACAACAATATTATTCCCGTAATTCCTTCTCAGGGTTCGGTAGGATCAAGTGGGGACCTTGCACCATTATCTCATCTGGTTCTTGCAATGATTGGAAAGGGAGAAGTTCAGATCTATAAAAATGTTATCACAGATGATCAGCATAAAATAAAAGTAATAAATTCAGCAGCGGCATTAAAAAGTTTTGGATTAGCTCCGGTTAAACTTGCCGCTAAAGAGGGATTAGCATTAATCAACGGAACGCAGATGATGACATCATTTGCTTCTTACATTTGTATCGAAGCAAAAAAACTTGAAAAAATTGCGGATATAGCCGGAGCACTATCTCACGAAACTTTACGGGGAACAGATAATGCGTTTGATTTACGGCTTCATAAGTTAAGACCTTTCCCCGGACAAATTGCTGTTGCAAAAAATATGCTTGCAATGATTAAAGGAAGTGAGATTCGTGAATCCCACAGAAAGAATGATCCGCGTGTTCAGGATTCATATTCAATTCGTTGTATTCCTCAAATTCATGGTGCATCACGGGATTCTATAGATTATGTTTGTTCCCGCGTTGAGATAGAACTTAATTCTGTAAATGATAATCCTTTAATTTTTCCTGATGATGAAGCCCATCTTGAAGGGGGAAATTTTCACGGGCAGCCAATTGCACTTGCAATGGATTTTATGGCAATTGCTCTTTCAGAATATGCAAATGTTTCTGAACGAAGAACAGAAAGAATGCTGAATGGATCGTTAAGCAGTTTGCCAAGATTTCTTGCAAAGAACGGCGGATTAAATTCCGGGCTGATGATTGCACAATATACCGCCGCATCTCTTGTATCGGAAAATAAGGTGCTTGCACATCCTGCAAGTGTAGATTCAATTCCAACCTCAGCCAATCAGGAAGATCATAATTCAATGGGATCAATAGCTGCAAGAAAATGTTATCAGATATTGAAAAATGTTCAGGCAGTTTTAGCTATTGAAATTTTAACGGCTTGCCAGGGATTGGAATTTCATAAAAATTTAAAACCTGGACTGGGAAACAAGATCGCATATAATACTATCCGAAAAAAGGTTTCTGCTTTAGAAAATGACAGGATAATATTTAAAGATATTGAAAAGATAAAATCATTGATTTCTGAAAACATTTTGTTGGATAATGTACTTAGAAAAATAAAGATCTTGTAAAAGAGGAGATAACAAATGAACAAAACATTTTTACTTACATTTGAACAAGGACCAAATTATCAGCCGGAAAAAATTTTTCACGATCAGGATAAGTGGGAAAGACACGCTAAATTTTTGGATAAAATGTTCTTACAAAACAAAGTAACTATGTATGGACCTTTGACGGATGCTTCAAAAGTTTTAGTTGTTGTGTTGGGAAAAAGTGAGAGTTCATTAAGAAATTTATTTAAGGATGATCCGTTTATAAAAAATGGTGTGCTTACACTAACCCATGTTGATGAATGGGAACTTCACTTAAATCCTGATTTGGTTGATGAATAGAATAAAAAAACGGATAGAAAAAAATCTCTCTATCCGTTTTGAATGATCTAATTTTTTATTGAACGGAAATTACATCTCATCTATTATTCTATTCAGAACTTTGCTTGGTCGCATAATATTATAGGCTTTATCATCATCCGGCATATAATATCCGCCAACATCCGCCGGTTTACCCTGTACTGATAATAAATCATTTACTATTTCATTTTCATGTTTTTTCAACTCTTCATAGATTTTTTCAAATCTTGATTTTATTTCAGAATCTTTTTCCTGCTCAGCCAAAGCCTGCGCCCAGTAAAAAGCCAGGTAAAAAGAGCTTCCCCGGTTATCAATCTCGCCAGTTTTACGCGAAGGATAACGTGAGTTTTCTAAATATTTACCTATTGCCGTATCAAGAGTTTCAGCTAAAAGGGCAGCTTTTTTATTTCCTGTTTTATCAGCTATCATTTCGAATGATGGTACGAGCGCACAATATTCACCAAGTGAATCCCATCTTAAATGGTTTTCCTTCAATAACTGTTGTACATGTTTTGGCGCAGATCCACCCGCACCTGTTTCAAATAATCCGCCGCCATTTAATAATGGTACTATAGAAAGCATTCTTGCACTGGTTCCTAATTCCAGAATTGGAAATAAATCTGTCAGATAATCACGAAGTACATTTCCTGTTACTGAAATAGTATCCAATCCTTTTCTTGTTCTTTCAAGGGTATATTTCATTGCATCAACAGGTTTCATGATTTTTATTTCAAGACCAGTCGTATCGTGTTCCGGAAGATACTTTTTTACTTTTGCGATAATTTCTCTATCGTGTGCTCTGTTTTCATCAAGCCAGAAAATTGCAGGAGTGGATGATGCTTTGGCTCTGTTGACTGCAAGTTTTACCCAATCTTTTATTGGTTCATCTTTAACCTGACACATTCTAAAAATATCCCCGCTTTCAACACTTTGCTCCAATAAAGTTTTTCCTTCAGAATTTATCACACGGATAGTTCCATCGGCTTTCGCTTCAAAAGTTTTATCATGCGAGCCGTACTCTTCAGCTTTTTGTGCCATCAAACCAACGTTTGATACAGCGCCCATTGTTGACGGATCAAATTGACCTTTAGTTTTTGCATCCTCAATAATTTCCTGGTAAATAGTTGCATAACACCGGTCGGGTATCATTGCAATGCAATCGTGAAGTTCATCTTTTTTATTCCACATTTTTCCGCCATCGCGAACAATATTTGGCATTGATGCATCAACAATAACATCATTAGGAACATGCAGATTTGTTTTTCCAAGTCTCGAATCAACCATTGCAAGTTCAGGCTGGTACTCATAAACTTTATTTATATCTTCTTCAATCTGGATTCTTTTATCATCAGGAAGCTTTTTGATTTTTTCAAGTACATCCATAAGTCCGTTGTTTACATTAACACCAATTTCTTTAAGTGTTTGAGAATGTTTATCAAGCACATCTTTATAATAAACATAAACAGCATGTCCAAACATTATCGGATCCGAAATTTTCATCATTGTTGCTTTTAAATGAAGTGAGAGCAAAACATTATCATTTTTTGCTTCTTTAATTTGCTCAGCGTAAAATTTTCTTAACTCAGCAACATTCATTACAGATGCATCGATAACTTCGCCGGCAAGCAGTTTTAAATTTTCTTTTAAAATGGTTGAATTTCCATTTTTATCAAAAAATTCAATTTTAACAACATCAGGCTTATCAAGAGTAACAGATTTTTCAGAGCCATAAAAATCTTTTTGTGTCATATGGGCAACGCGGGTTTTTGATCCCGACTGGGGCCACGGTTTCATCATCTTATGGGGATGTTTTTTAGCAAACTTTTTAACAGAAGCTGCAGCGCGCCTATCAGAGTTTCCTTCCCTAAGTACAGGATTAACTGCAGATCCAAGTACTTTTGAAAATCTTTCCTTCAAAACTTTTTCCTGATCATTTTTTGGTTCATCAGGATAATCTGGAATTTTGTAACGCTTTGATTGTAATTCCTTGATAGCCTCGTGAAGTTGTGGAATTGATGCACTGATGTTTGGAAGCTTAATAATATTTGCATCAGGAGTTTTTGCTATACTTCCAAGTTCAGAAAGGTAATCAGGTATTTTTTGCTCTTCAGTCAGATATTCCGGAAAGTTTGCAATTATTCTACCTGCAAGTGAAATATCCTTTGTCTCTACTTCTATTCCTGTTCCATTTAAATAAGATTTTACAATTGGTAATAAACAATATGTTGCTAAAGCCGGAGCTTCATCAATTTTGGTCCAAATAATTTTTGCTGTCATTAAAGTAAACTCACTAAATTTTTTAAAAAATAATTATAAAAATACTGAATCTTCAATTCTTATTAAAAAAATGATCTAAACATAAGTAAGCTTAAATAGATCATTAAACAAAAACATTACTATTTAATCAAAACCAATTTTCTTATCTGGCTAAAAGTGCCGCTTTCAAGTTGATAAAAATAAATCCCGCTTGTCAGATTCGATCCATCAAACTTAACTTCATAAACGCCTGCGTTCTGTAATCCGTTAACAAGCTGTAAAATTTCCTGTCCCAAAGTATTATAAAGAGTTAAAGTTACATTACCACTAACGGGTATTTGATATTTTATAGTAGTCGTTGGATTAAATGGATTCGGATAATTTTGTTGCAATTCATATTTATCCGGTAAACTTATAACAACTTCAATTTCATTTGAATATGTAAATGACCCATCGTTATCTATCTGTTTAAGTCTGTATAAATATTTACTGGTTGCAATTCTATTATCAATAAAACTATAACTATTAGTTAAGCTTGTTGTACCTTTTCCATTAACAAATCCAATATTTTTCCAAACAGGAGATGCTGCAGAAAATGATGCACGCTCTATTTCGAATCCATAATTATTCAACTCGCTTGCCGTAATCCAGTTTAAGATTACAGAATTATTATCTACCGAGGCATTAAAATTTGTTAGCTCAACCGGTAAAGGCGGAATTACAGAAAGGGTAGCAGTTTTTAAAACAATATTATTTGAAGGATCAAATACGATATTGACAGGTTGTCTGGTAAAATTCCAGCTGTAAATCTGATTATTAGAATCATTCATTACTCTTATTGTTGTATCTGCACCGGATGAAAATGATAATTTTATTTCGATCGGCATTTTATGGAATGAAGAATTTGTTTGAGTCTGTCTTGCAACAAAACCAACTTCCCAAATGCCTGTAGATATATTCTGGAACCAATATTGGTTCTGATAAACCGGATGATTGGGTTGATATATCCATGCATCAAAAAACCAACTCAAATCCTCACCATAAGCTGTGCTCATATGTTCTTTAAAATCCGGAATGACAGCACTTTTATATTTCAGATCAGGATCATTTGCGTAACTGTATAAGCCATCAAAAAAATCAGCATCACCCATTACATATCTTAAAAGATGAAGTACACAAGCCCCTTTCATGTAAGTGATGGCATAATTAAAAAGTGTATTTACATTCGGGGTAACTACAGCCCAGCTTGGATCTGAAATTGCCCAGCCGGGATTGCTTGATAAATAGGTAGAAGCATCACTGACAATTTCAGATTTATACGATGAATATCCGTAAAGATGTTCAAGCCAAAGTGCTTCAGTGTAAGTTGCAAAGCCTTCATTAAGCCAGATATCTGCCCAGGTTGCACAGGTAATCATATCACCAAACCATTGATGCGCAAACTCATGAGCAATTAAACTTTCATCCCAGCAATTGGGACACAAACTTGTAAGTGTTTGATTTTCCATTCCTCCCCAAACAAACTGATTATTTAATGTTGCAAATCCATTTTTTTCAAATGGATGTTCTCCAAATAATTGGGAGTATGTTGTCATCATCTGCGGTACTTTAATTTTCATATTATTAAGCGCACTAACACTTTCACCCTGGTTCCAATAAAAACGGATTGGAATACTATCGTTAGGATTTGAAATTTTGTTCCAGTAAACAATATCAAGATTATAGTTTACTTTTCCGGTCATCACCATCAAATAAGTCGCAATAGGATCATTACTAATCCAGTTATAATAAATTGTATCAACAATTTTGGTTGAATCTGCCAGATAACCATTTGAACCGAGTTTTACAGTTGCCGGAACGCGTGCAGTTAAGTCTAATGTTGCTTTATCAGATGGTTTATCCCAGCAGGGGAACCATTTTCTTGCACCTTCAGGTTCACAGTCAGTAAATAAAAATCCATTGCTCACATAAAATGCACCATCAGAAACATTGTTGTGTTTGTAGTAAATTTTTACCTGAGCAGTTTCACCAACATTATATGTTCTGTTAAGGTTGATGGTAAGAATATTGGACAAGTGAGAAAATGAAACTCCAGCTAATCTTACAGAATCAATTACCAGCGAACTATTAACTGCATTTAGCTTGATAGAATTTAAAGTTGAATCAACCTGAAACGTTACGATTACAGATCCCGTAAAACTTTTTGGGTAAGGGGAGATAAAACAATTAAATAAATCCAAATTTAATTTATAATCTATAACATCAAATGAATGCCGGATATCGGCTGTTACATTTAAAGCGGGATCAAAATTTGAAGATCTGATTTTATTCTCGCTGCAGTATTCCGATCCTTTGTTAAATGAGTTAAAATTCTGAGCTTGTGAAAATTGTAGTGAAAGCAGAATAAACAGTGCGGTAAATACAAAATTTTTCATGTTGATTCCTTTTATCAAAATAGAAGATTTAATTAATCAAATTTAAGCTTGTTTGCGGTTAATATGAAAAGATTAATACAGCATTGGTCTTAATTAATATAATTATTATTTGAACCCTATTACTTGAACTTGTATTCACATCGATAAAATTTGTGTTAATCCTTTAATTGATCTTCTATACTTTTAGTTATATCAGTAATAACTTCGCCCGTATGCAGCGTGGTTTTATTTTCTATCAGCATAATCCTGCATTCATTATCAGAAGACACACGATGACTAGTTCCTTTTTTTACAATAAAAATATCTCCTTCATTCAAAATAAAACTATCCTTTCCTTCAATCTCAAAAAGCAGACTTCCTTCAATTACATAAAACAGCTCATCTTCATTTTTGTGATTATGCCATGGAATTTCTTCTCCTTTTATTTTGGCTACTTTTATGTATACATCGTTTACTTCACCTATTACTTTTGGTGAAAAATATTCCTTAAGTTCATTCGCCTTTTCTCTTAGATTCATTTTAAAGATACCTGTTTAATGGTTTTATAATTAAATAATATTATTAATTCAAAAGTAATTTCTATTTAATATACCCGGTTTGTTTCATCGGTTCGTTTTCATCACTTAGTAATTTGTAAAGTAAAGGATCACTAAGAACGGATTTAATATTTACTGTAATTCCATCAAGTAACATTTCCTCATTCAACAACCTGATTCCGTGACTGTAATCGACATA
>DASVGS010000246.1:0-2167 GCA_036379435.1 Ignavibacteriaceae bacterium | reverse complement strand
AATACACATCATATCTTTCACCGGTTTCACCAGGAACATCATCCCATGTAATTATGTTTTGATAGGTCCCACCAAATGCAGAAACGTTTAATGGAGGAGATGGAGGAATAACATCAAATTCAGGATTTCCTGTCCACCAATCAGTAATGTAAATTACTTTACCAGCAATAGCTGATGCTTCAGCCATCAAACCAACTACGTTTACAGCAGAAGAATCGAATCCTGTTGTTCCATCCTGATAAACCATTTCTCTCAAAGGAAGTACATAATCATGCCATTGGTTATCTGCAGTAGGTGTAAATACAGTTCCAACTTTTCCACCACCGCCTTCAAACTGCATTCTTAATGGACCAACACCTTCTTCGCATTTTAGTTTAAATTTAACGCTATCCTGCTGCCATGCAACTGCAAGATCAAAATTAGGATCAACATTAGCACCAATACCTGTCCAACCATTACTCCATTCATCACCTTGTACCCATTTAATCGCATTTGTATTAGGAACTGGCCCGGCGCCTATTTCAACTTCCATTGATGATTGACCCCAAGCCCAAGTAGGTTGAACGATCTGTGGTCCATAAGCAATACCATTAAAAATAATTGCAGGTAAAGATTTTGGACTGAACATTGTACAGTCATCAAAACCAACGAGAACTGAATCAACAGCATTTGCGGTTGTTACAGCAACCAAACCCCAGCTAATGATTTTATCATAATCCAAAATTTCATTGTTCTTTGGCAATCCCCAGCTTGATGGTGTAATAACAAATCCCTGATCGTTAGGATTTACACTACCATCAGAAGGAATTTGACCTAAGGAAACTCTAAGATTATACCAGCCAGTTGCAGCATCCAGTGTTGTTGCGTTTTCATAAACGTATTGTTCTACCGGATCTGAAGGTGATGGCTGATCTCTGAATTGAATTCTGAACACCATATTTGCAGGTGTAGTAGCTGGTTCATATACTTTAATCCAGATACTTAATGAATCGAAACCTGAAAAATCAAGATACTCACCATCCGCTGATGCATGTTGAATCTCTGCATATGATCCCCAATCATGAAAAGCACCGATTTTAATATCGGCTTTAAATGATCCGGTACCTTCATGAAAATCAACATGATCATCAGTGTAGATCATGGTTGTTGGAGCACCTTCATTGATTTTAAGGTAAACGCTGTCTGCAACTGAAGAGTCGAAATTATCGACAACTTGCTGTGCTTGAGAAACGAATGAACTAGCCAGCAGCAAAATAAAAACGGCTAATAGCAAATTTTTCATACTACCTCTCTCTGATTGTTTTAGAACTAGTTATTTAATTGTGATTTTTTAATACCAAATACTCCATAATCCAAGAATTATTATCACAATAAATGCTGATAATAAAAAGTTGGATTTTAATCCGCGTACAGTTTTAATATTTGCAAAATTAATTTTTAATTCCTGGATACTTTCTGAAATAGAAGTTTGAATACCGCTAATAAAATCATTTGTACTTCTAACTGAATAAATATTTAACACCATTATAAGCGAAATACTTACAACAAAGAGAAATACCGCAAAGTGGAGGAAGTTAATTCCTAAAATCCAGATTAATGCTGGATGTAGCTGAACACCCAGATTACTAATTATTTCAAGTATCAGGCGGCTAAAGCCAATTGTTTCACCAACTAACAGAGTAATCAGTGCAGTTTTTGAAGTTATTTTTTTTGAGAATAATCCAAATAAAAAAACTGCTGTTATTGGGGGACTGACAAAAGCCTGAACACTTTGAAGAAATAAATAAACCTGTGAGCTGATAACTTTTACAAGAGGCACAATAAGAATTGCCACTATTACTACCGCAGTTGTAGTTAATCGGCCAACCAAAACTAATTTTCTTTGATTAGCTTGCGGGTTACGTACTTTATAAAAATCATTTGTAAAAAGTACGGCAGTGCTGTTAAATGCACCTGCTAATGAAGACATAATTGCTGCAAGTAATCCTGCAACTACAATTCCTTTTAATCCCATCGGAAGCAAATCTCCTGCAACTAATGCCGAATAAGCTTCATCACCATTTATTTCGGGATAAAGAGCGGCTGCAATAAGACCTGGTAAAACAAGTATAAAAATTGGCAATACTTTAAGGAAAGCTGCTAATAATGTTCCTCTTCTTGCATCGTT
>DASVGS010000245.1:0-2225 GCA_036379435.1 Ignavibacteriaceae bacterium | reverse complement strand
TGATCATTATTATAAATTTTTTCAAGATCGCGTTTTAGCATTGATGAGTAAAGCAAAATTGTACCAAGCGGATTATTAATTTCGTGTGCAACTCCGGCAGCAAGCTGTCCAATAGAAGCAAGTTTTTCTGCAACGCGTAATTGTTCCTCAGTGTTGGATAAATTATCATAAGCAGTTTTTAATTCATCAAGCAAGTAAGGAAGACACATTTCCTTTTCTGCAAGATCTTTTGCAATTGCAACCGCATATTCTCTGCAAGTTGGATAACCGCAGGCTCCGCAGTTGAGTTCGTCTTTTACAGAATATTTTTTTGTTTGTGCTAATATCTCTTTTATTTTTTCTTCAGAAGGATAAGGTCTTCGCTGATTATCAACTCTGAAAGTTCTTTGCAGATTTAATTTTCTAGCATTGTAAAGATTACTTTTCCATACGCGCTTATCAACATTATAAATTTTTTCATCGATGTAATTGATTACTTTTTCACGTCTTGCATAATAATTTAGTTCTGTATCAATTGCTGGTCCGCTTATACAGCCTTCACAGAATAAAATATCCGTAAACTTTGCATTGATATGATTGTTTGCGATCTCATCAATTATTTCCAGAACTTTTTTCTTTCCTTCAACAACAATAATATCTTTTTCAAGGATGTCATCACTAATATCTGTTGTTTTTAGTAAACCTCCGGCAAGCGGATATGCTTTTCCCATCATTGCTTGTGGTCCATCAAAATCACTCTCTTCACATTTATCAACAATTATGTTCTGCTCATAAAACATTTGTTTTAATTCTGTAAACGTTAAAACCGAATCTATTACACCGGTCACTTCTTCATCACGTGCTTCATGTTTTTTTGCAACACACGGTCCTATAAAAACAATCTTTACCTCTTCACCTAAATCTTTTTTTAAATATCTTCCAAGTGCAATCATTGGTGAAACTACCTGTGCAAGATTTGGGACAAGATCCACATAATATTTTTGGATATAACTAACAACAGCGGGACAAGCAGAACTTATTATTGTTTTTTGATTATCAGCTTTTATCACTTCCATATAATCTTTAGCAATAAGGTCAGCTCCAAAAGCTGTTTCTATTACCTGAGTGAATCCTAATCGTCTTAAAGCTGTTGGAATTTTTTTATACTCATTAGGAAAAGAAGCAGCAAATGATGGTGCAACAATGGCCACAACTTTTTCTGATTTAAGCAGCTTGTAAGTTTCATCTATTTCGGACAGGATCTGTTTTGCATCCTGTGAACAAACCTTTACGCAATGCCCGCACACAATACATCTTTCTTCAATCACTTTTGCCTGTGCATCGATAACCCTTATTGCAGAAGCAGGACATTCCCTTATACAAGAGTAACATCTTTTACATCTATCAGTTATTGTTGTAACTATTGCGTGATTCATTTTGTACAATTACTTAATTACAGTACAATTACAATTGAAATTTTAAAATAAGTAAAGATATTTTTCATTTTAGTTTCTCCCTTAATTTTTACCAATAATTATTTTAGCTTTATTATTTAATGTTGTATTGCCTACACAGAAAACAGTATTGCTGATTAAAAATACACTAACTAAAGTTGATTCATCATTGGTGATTTGACCTTTTAAATTCATCCATTCCAATCCATTATTTATATAGATGCCATCATAGGAACCAGATGCTACAGTTATGCCATTCTGCTTATTATATTTTATATCCCAAATGTAAAAACCTGAATTATATATTCTATTGGTATTGTTTCTTTTCATTTCATATATACCACCGCCGCAATAGAAAATATGATTACGATTTACAATACTAACAGCATTTAATGACCAATTACTGCTTATTGGTAACTGAATCCAATTAGTTCCATTGTATTTAACTGCAAGAAGTGGTGGTATCATTCCTGTTCCTACTCCAATTATAAAATCAGATGCATACCCTTCCATATCTTTTACCTGTACTATGCTTGGGTTGGTATAAACAACCTGTGCTTTGCTTCCATTCCAATGTACTATGGTGCCACCACTATTTCCGAAGTATATATTATTGCTACTAGTTCCCCAGACTGATGTATAAGCTATATTTGCAAGGATCACAGGATCTCTGAACGTATATTCTTCCCAGAGTGTACCATTAAAATGAAAAACACCACCACCAACTACCCAGATATCATTTGCGGCGAATCCATAGATCGCATAACCACCGCCAAAATATTTTACTGGCTT
>DASVGS010000244.1:0-6701 GCA_036379435.1 Ignavibacteriaceae bacterium | reverse complement strand
AAATCATCCATTATTTCTGCTTCATATGATCGCTTCATCTAACTAACTTTAAAAAGTACTAACTCCATAGTTAAACCGGGACCAAAAGCTATTGCACATAAATAATCATCTTTATGCAGTTCTGAGTTTTCTAAAATGTTTTTAAGAACAAATAGAATTGATACGGAAGAAAGATTTCCAAAATTTAGTAGCACTTTCCGTGAAGGCTTTAACTGTTCATCAGAAAGTTCAAGTCCGTTTTGCAAAGAATCTAAAATAGCCCTACCGCCAGGATGAAGTGCCCAATGTTTTATTTTCGATAAATCAATTTCTTTTTCAGCTAAAATTTCTTTTGCCTTTGGTGCTGCTGAGTTAAGAATTATTTTGGGCAACTCAGATGAAAGCATCATTTCAAATCCATTGTTTCCGATTTTCCATCCCATAAACTTTGCAGAGTCTTCAAATAAAAACGATTCGGCAAATTGTATTTTAAGCTTTCTTTTATTTGAACTATCTGATTTGGAAAAGTAAGCGGCAGCGGCTCCATCAGCAAAAATCATATTTGCAAGAATATTATCCCGTGTTGGCTCAGTTTGTAAGTGCAAACTACACAGTTCAACTGAGACCATTAAAATGTTTTCATTTCGCTGTTGCTGCATAGCCTCCCAAACAGAATTAATTCCAACCAAAGAAGCGGCACACCCCATAAAACCAATATTTGTTCTTTTAACGTTTGGAGCAATATTAAATTCTTTGATGAGTTCATAATCCAGACCCGGGGCAAAAAATCCCGTACAAGAAATTGTAATTATCCTATCAATTTTTCCAAAATCTATTTTATTTTTTTCTGCTAATTCATTTACTGCCTGCTTTGTCAATAATATAGACCATTTTTCATATTCAGTCATTCGTGTTTTTGTGTTAGGCGAAAAATGGGATCCATCTTTTGTAAAAAACTTTTCTGAAGAATTTTCTTCACCATCTTTTATTACAAAAAATCGATGATCAATTCCTGATTGATTAGCAGCCATATCTATCATTCTGCTTATTGCAGAAGTTCCTCCCATTCTGATCTTTAACTCATTAGCAGCATAATTCTGGGCAACTTTGTAAGGCGGAGAAGCTGTTGCGATATCGATTAACATATTTCCTCTAAATAGTTTACATATTAACATAAAGAATAGAAGATTCGTTTCAAATTCCATATTACTTATATAAATTTGAGCAGATATTTTATTAGAAAGTAAAATGAAGAAAGGTTTACGGTTGTTTCTTATTAGTGTTAATAATTTAATTGCATCCAGATGAAAAAAGTTTTGTTCATCTCATACTTTTGGCCGCCATCGGGAAAAGCTTCCCTTCACTGGCCGTTAGATATCATCCGGCATTTACCAAAAGATGAAATTGAGCCAATTATTTTAACAGTTGAGGAAGAAACTTTTACACAAAAGGATGAAAGTCTTTTAAACAAAGTTGATCCAGCCTGGAAGATAATTAAATCAAAAGCTTTTGAACCGTTTGATCTTTACAGATTATTTACCGGAAAAAAGAAAAATGAAAGGCTAATAGCTTCTGAAACTATTTCAACTGAAAATCAAAGTTTAACTCATCGCATGGCTTTGTGGATAAGATTAAACTTGTTTATTCCCGATGCAAGAGTTGGTTGGAACTTTAGTGCAATTAAAGCGGCGAAAACATTTATTGAAAAAGAAAAAATTGATGTTGTTGTATCCATTGGTCCGCCGCATAGCTCTCACTTAATTGGATTAAAGTTGAGTAAAATATATTCAATACCACACATTCCAGTTTTTATTGACCCATGGGTTGATATAGTTTATTACAAAAACCTTAAAAGAAGTACATTAACACTTAAACTTGATAATCATTTTGAAAAATCTGTATTACAAAATGCAAAGCAGATTGTGTTTGTAAATAAATCAACTGAACAAGATTATCTTAAGAAATATGATTTTTTAAAAAATAAAACCAATGTTCTGTACTGGGGATATGATGAAGAAGACTTTAAAGATTTGAAGATTGAAAAGATTAATAAAGATGAAAAAATTATCCTGCATGCAGGAAATATGTTTGCATACCAGAATCCAAAAAACTTCTGGAAGCAGATAAAAAATGAAAACGACAAAGGAAATAAAACAGTAATTCGTTTTGTTGGTTCAGTGGATGGAGAAATATTAGATTATCTTTATTCAATAGGATTAAAAGAAAATATACAATTAACGGGCTTTCTCCCTTATAAGGAAATGATAAAAGAAATTCTTCAGGCTAATATTTTATTAGTCTGCTCAACAGAACCGCGCCACGTACCTGGTAAATTATTTGAAGCTCTTAGAACAGGTAACCCGATAATAGCTTTTGGTAATGATAATGAAGAAGTAAGAAGTTTAATTGAATCTGCTAACGCAGGAATGATGTTTGGGTATGAGGAAAGCGGTGAGGAGTTTTTTAGATCCTTAAAAGATTTTACATTAGATTATGATAAGGTAAAGATATACGATCGAGCGAAAATAAGTGAGGCATTTTGTAAAATATTAACTTAAAAAGTTAGATTAATGTTTTATAAACTTCAAAATATTTTTCAGCAATTATAATTTGATCGAAATTCTTGATTACCTTTTCTCTGGCACTATTACTAAAGTTTTTTCTTAAACTATCATTATTTAAAAGCAACTTAATTCCATAAGCAAGCTCTTCTGAAGAACGCAGCGTTGCTAAAATGCCATTTGTATTGTGATCAATCATATCCGGTATTCCGCCAACATTAAAGGCCACTACAGGAATTCCGCATGCCATTGCTTCCATAACTGTGTTAGGCAGATTATCTTCAAGTGATGGAGCTAAATATATATCTGCAGTATTATATGCCTTCACAATTTCTTCCTCATTATTTAATCTCCCCAACTGATGTACTTTAAATGGGATTTTATTAAGGGCACTTTCATCAAGTTTACCAAATAAAACAAGCTCTAAATCAGATTTCAGTCTGTTATTAGAATCGTGAATAATTTGAAGTGCTTGAATTAAATAGAGAAATCCTTTTCTTTCATCTTTAAGATTCATTGCCCCGGCAAGTATTAATTTTTTATCCAATGGAAGTCGTAAATCTGTTCTAGCTTTTTCTAAATCTATGGGCTTATAAATATTAAAATCAATTGGGGTGGGAATAACAAAAGATCTTTTTTTACCTAAAAGTTTACTTCGCATTGCTTCTTCAGCTAACCAGTTACTTGAAGAAACTACTGTCAAATTCATTTGATCTACTATTGCTTTTTTTTTGCTAAATATTTTTGCAGAAAAGTCATTATTGGATCTAAATATTAATTTGGGACAAATTGAACAATCTGTAATAAATTTTTCACATCCGGCAGTGTAGTGGCAACCACCTGTAAAGGCCCACATATCGTGCTGTGTCCAGACAATTGGTTTATTCAGTTGTTTAAGCTTTTCTAAAGAATGTAGAGACAAAAAACCGCCATTTATCCAATGAAGATTAATAACATCGCATTCATGCAATAAATTATTTTGATTAGGGTTTTCTCCAAAAAATGGGAATGTAAATCTACCTTTTGATATTTCCGATAACATTCTAATTGTAAGTTCATCTGCCCAAATATTGAAAGTAGAAATAAATTTATGAGATGATGAATCTCCAATTGTAGAGACGTTTTCATCATTACTTTTTTTTCTTTGTACTAAAAATTGTGTATCAAGATCGGCATTTTTTTGCTGTGCCTTATAAACTCTATACGCTGCTATTGCGGCACCGCCATTTAAATCTGAGGTCGATAGATGAATTATTTTCAATTTTTTTTATATCCGTAAATGTTTAGTTGCAAATCCATAGTAGGATTAAATTTGTTTTTCTTATTACTTAGAGGAGATTGTCTATCATTAACTGGCTTGATAAAATATCTAAATTGGTTTTTTTCAAGTATCATTATTATTGCAGACAAATTTTGATTTGAGTTAACATATGAATGATACTCAATAAAAATATTTTCAACTTTACTTAATGAATCTGAGCAATCCATTAAAACTTCATACTCAGCTCCTTCGATATCAATCTTTAGCATATCAATTCTTGATTCCTTTTCGATCATATCTTTTAATCTGATCGAAGAGATCTTAACAAGATTTGTTTTAGAGTAAATTGTTGCGCCATCAGCACCTTCTAAGCTTAATTCAATATTATTATTATGTATCCAAACAGCTTTACTGATTACTTCAACATTTCCAACATTATTCTTTTTTAGGTTTTCAGACAATATCTTTGCTATGTTTGGATCAGCTTCAAATGCTTTAATCTTAGCTGTGGGATATTTGACACTAAAATAAAGACAGCTCATTCCAACATTAGCTCCACAATCATAGATAACCGGATATTGAGAATTAGTCTGAAATTTATAATCCTCATCAACAAATATTTCTTTGTACTGCCAAAGAAATGATAGAGTATCAGGAACAAATATTTTTATTCCATTAAACTTAAAATTATTTGTTTTAAATCTTTTTTTACTGCCATAAAAGATAGAATACCAAATGAACCTTCGATAATTTCTATTTGTTAAAAATCTATACAACCAATATTGAGTATGTTCAAAGAAAACTCGCATAAAAAATGTTATCTTGATATAAGTTCTTTTATCCTATTAATTACTAAAGGAAGAAATTTCAATTTATAAAGTTGTAGATGCACCTTTTTTAATGATTTCCTTTTTATTTCATCAAATATTGGATCATTAAATTTTTCCAAACCCTTTATTGATAATTCATAAGCAAAACCATATTGTTCTTCTATTATTGCAAATAAACAGCCGAGAATATATTCTCTTTTAGAGAAAGAATTTTTATCATCAAACGAGTTGATAATAGTCATTTCAACCCATCCTGGAGCAGGTTTCAATGAGAGAGCGAGTAACTTATTAAGTTTCTTATTTAAATAAATAGTATTGAACAAATCAGCGGATATTCTTGGGTTTCCTTTAACGATAAAATCAGATATCCAGTAGTTTTTATTCTGGATATATCCTAATAACGAATATAGTTTATCTTCATATTCATATGCATCAATTAATCCTGGTTCAAATTCAGCAATAATTATTTTTTGCCTTATTTCATCCCTTAAATTTTTAAATAAGCGTAAATCCAGTCCCTGCGAATCAGTTTTAAACCAATCAACTTGATTAATATCAAGTTCTCTGAGCGCTGTTGAGATAGAAACTGTTTTTAATTTAGAAGTATCAACTATCTTAAAAATATCAGCGAAAGAATAGTTAGCCAGGTTTTTAAAATCGGGTTTTAATATACTTGAACAATATGGTGATTTTGTAAGATAAAATATTTGATCCGAACTATCCTTGTCTGATACGATACAATTATAAATAAATAATTTTTTGAAATTAGATTGTTTCTTTTCAATAAACCCGAATTCACGTTCATCTGCATCAAATGCGATACAAATAGAGTGCTTTGCAATTAACTTCCATTTTTTATGAAGCTGACCGGAGGCACCAATATCAATTAAAACCGGTGGTTTATTAATTAATTCTGGTGATGTGAAAATTTTTTGGATTAATTTTTGCATTACTTAAGATATAAGGTCCTGAATTCTTTTTAGCGGATTTTTTTTGCTAAAAAATTTTCGAAAGTTTTTAAGAATTTCCTCATTTGTCTGCGGATATTTCAAAAGGAAATCCTGATATTCTTCACTATAGATAGCAACACTAAATTTATTTGTTTTTCTGGTATGAACACCGCTTCTATCAGCTCCAATATTATTGACAAATGATCTAACCGGGAACAAACAAAAGGCATTATTTAAATAGTGGGCAAAGGCCCAACGGATAGCCCAGGAATTAATCTTTCCTGCTATTTGGTTTTTTAACATTCGTGTTAAATCATCACCGCCCATATTAAAATTTAAAATTCGTTTTTTATCTTTGATAAAATCTTCATACTCAGAATTTTCCCAATTGACCTTTTCCCATCTATCCTTCCATGTTGCCCAGCCCCATGATGAAGGACGTGGTGAAATATAGATTTTATATTGATAAGAAGCCGGAATCTTTATTGGAAAGTTATAACCCGAAACTGAAAATATTCTATTATCATCTTTATAAAATTCTAAAGCCTCATTCATAAACTTTAAAAAATATGGTGAAGTGACTATATCATCTTCAAGAACAATTGCTTTTTCATATTTATTTATAACTTCCGAAACTCCCGATATTACAGAATTTGCTAAACCAAGATTCTTCTCTCTCAAAATTATTTTAATTTCATCAAAACCGGAAATAGTTGATATAAAACTCCTTACTTCTTCAACAGACTTCCTGTCCCTTTCACCTTTATTTCCATCTGAAAATATGAATAATAAACTATCCGAAGCCAACTTATTCTGTTTTAAAGCATCCACCGTTTTTTTTGTATGCTCTAGCCTGTTGTAAACAAATAAAATTATCGGTGCTAAATTCATATTATTTGCTTTTTTTAAAATCAATTATTAAAGAAGTGTAATTTGGTTGACCATCTGAATTTCTTTTATCGTTGTCAAAAGATCTTTTAACATATCCAAATTCATCATTTTTATAACCCCTATGAAAATTTCTTCCCTCATCCCAGAACTCAACAGGATTTGAAATAAAACCATATTTCTCGAATAAGACTGAAAGTGACTTTACATTAAATAAATTTTTATGATCATC
>DASVGS010000243.1:0-2194 GCA_036379435.1 Ignavibacteriaceae bacterium | reverse complement strand
AGGACCAACTGGTGTTGGAAAAACTGAATTAACAAAAACGTTATCTGATTATATGTTCGGAAGCGAAGACAGTATGATTCGTCTAGATATGTCAGAATATATGGAAAAACATACTGTTGCTAAACTAATTGGTTCACCACCAGGATATGTAGGTTATAACGAAGGTGGGCAATTAACAGAGGCAGTTCGTTCTAAACCTTATTCAGTTGTCTTATTTGATGAGGTTGAAAAAGCACATCCTGATGTATTTAACTTATTACTACAAATTTTAGATGATGGTCGATTATCAGATTCAAAAGGTCGAGTGGTTGATTTTACGAATACTTTAATTATTATGACCACTAACTTGGGTGCAAAAATTATTGAGCGAGAAAGTGGTATTAAACCCAAAACAGCAGATGGAGATAAAGGTTTTAAAATAACACCAGATGCACTTGGCGGATGGGAACCAGGTCCGGAACCAATTAAAGATCCAGAAATTTTTCAGCGAGTAACTAAGTTAGTAAACGATGAATTAAAAAATTTCTTCCGTCCAGAATTCTTAAATCGTATTGATGAGATAATTGTTTTTAATCATTTAACAAGAATTGATATCTGGGAAATTTGTGAATTAATGATTAAACAAGTTAAAAACCGATTAAAAGATAAAGGAATTAATTTAATTGTTGAGTTATCGGTTCAAGCATTCTTAACAGATGAAGGCTATGACCCACTTTATGGTGCTCGTCCATTACGTCGTGCAATTATGAAGTATTTAGAAGATACATTAGCTGAACAATGCTTGTCAAAGACTTTATATCCTAATACAAAAATTATTGTTCGTCGTAAAAAAGTTGAAGGAACTTTAATGACTTATACTAATGAATTAGAAGTTGAAATTGATTTTAGTGATGTTGATCCAAATTTATTAGAAGAATCAAAAGATGATCAGGATCAACCTGTTTTAAAAGCAATTACTTCAGATGATAGTTCAAGTAAACCTGAAGAAAAAATAGATGCTAATCAAAAAATTGAAGAACCAAATCTAGGATTAGGTGAAGATGAGCCAAAACCAACAATTGCAGGTCGAGCAGCTAGATTCTTTAGAAAAAAAGTTAAATAAAAGACAATCAATTGAATTAAAAAAAGTAAAGGAATTTATAAATTCCTTTACTTTTTTTTAGTTTATTTAAGATAACCAACCATAACTGTGTAAGCCTTTTCCTAAGAAATTAACTCCTAAATAACAGATCCAAATAACAAAAAAGCCTAAACTACCCAATATAGCAGTTTTTTTCCCTTCCCATCCTTTTGTTATTCTAGCATGTAAATAAGTTGCAAAAACTAACCATGTTATTAATGCCCATGTTTCTTTCGGATCCCAACTCCAATATGAACCCCATGCTTCATTTGCCCAAACACCCCCAGCGATAATACCAATTGTTAAAAATGGAAATCCTAGTCCAATAATTCTATAACTCCAATTATCAAGACTCTGTAATAATTTTAGTTTCCCTAACTCAGATATTTCGGTTGATGGAGATAATAATTTAGCTTCATAATAATCCAACATGATATTATATAATGGTAATGATGAGTTATCCATAACTTTTAAATCAACATCTTTGTAACGTGAAATTACTAAAAATAAAATACATAATAATGATCCCATTATTAAAGTACCATAACTTAATAACATCATACTGACATGCATCATTAACCAATTTGATTGCAAAGCTGGAACTAATGGACTTGATTTTTGCATTTCGGGTGAAAGCGTTAAATTAGCAAATCCATTAATTAATAATGTAACTGGAATTAAAACAGATCCAATTAATTTACTTTTTGTCTTTGTTTCAATATATAAATAAACTGTTAATAATATCCATGTTAAAAATAATAACGATTCGTATAAGTTACTTAATGGAAAATAGCCAGCTACTATCCATCGAGAACAAAGAATAAAAAATAAAATTGCATTTGCAATTATTGTACTGAATCGTCCAATTTTTGATAATAGATACGAATCATTAAATAATGATAAATTGACCCAATATGCTATCATTGCAAATAATAAAATTCCAAAAACTATATTTGATGAAAAGTTTTGAATTTCATTCCAATCCATGAAATTTCTCCAATAAAAATTTTTATACAAATTATCTTCTACTATATCATTCTACTAAAAAATTAATTGATTTTGGCTATTTTATTG
>DASVGS010000242.1:0-2366 GCA_036379435.1 Ignavibacteriaceae bacterium | reverse complement strand
CCGTCTTGATTGATAAAGGTATAAAAGATTCAAATTGGTTTATTGGAGCTGAATTAAATTTTGCACAGAACCTTTTAAGATTTGATGACGATCAAATTGCATTAATAAGTCATCGCGAAAATTATCACTCGGTTAGAATATCATATAAGCAATTAAATCAATTTGTTAAAAAAGCTGCCAATGCACTCAAATGTTTTGGTGTAGAAAAAGGAGATAGGGTTGCAGGATATGTTTCAAATATACCTGAAGCTGTAATTGCGATGCTTGCTGCAACATCAATCGGAGCAGTATGGAGCAGTACTTCGCCTGATTTTGGAATTGATGGTGTCGTCGATCGTTTTGGACAAATTGAACCTAAAATATTATTTGCGACTCAAACTTATTATTATAATGGTAAACATATTGATAACACTGAAAAGATTTTAGAAATCATAAAGAAAATTCCTTCAATCAAAAAAACAATTTTAATCGATGAATATTTTAACTTCGAAAAAGTAAATGAAAACGATGTAAATTATGATAAGCCCAAATTAAAATTTTATCAATTACTAAATTTTACAGAAAATGATTTTGAGTTCGTGCAAAGCGAATTTGATCATCCGGTTTATATTATGTATTCATCAGGCACTACCGGAAAACCGAAATGTATTGTTCATGGTGCAGGCGGAACTTTACTTCAGCATTTTAAAGAACATTCGCTCCACACAGATTTGAAAAGGGAAGATGTTATTACGTATTTTACAACCTGTGGATGGATGATGTGGAATTGGTTAGTTAGTTCATTACAAATTGGTTCAACTGTTGTACTGATTGATGGCAATCCTGTTTATCCGAATGAAGAAAGACTTTGGAAAATAATTGCTGATGAAAAAATTTCAGTCTTTGGAACTAGTCCAAAATATTTAACGCTTATTGAAAAAACCGGATTAGTACCAAAAGAAAATTTTATTCTGCAAAGCCTTAAAACTATCCTTTCCACAGGCTCACCATTAACAGATTCAAATTTTCATTGGGTTTATAAAAATGTAAAAGAAGATTTATTATTGTCTTCAATCTCAGGCGGAACAGATATCATTTCGTGTTTTATGCTTGGTTGTCCAGTCATTCCGGTTTATTCGGGTGAAATCCAGACGAGAGGTTTAGGAATGAAAGTAGAAGCCTGGAGTGATGAAGGAAAATATATTGTGGAAGGAAAAGGTGAGCTTGTCTGTACTGCACCATTTCCATCCCGACCAATTTATTTTTGGAATGATCCAGAAAATTCTAAATATCAATCTGCATACTTTGATTATTTTCCAGGCGTGTGGAGACATGGAGATTATATAAAAATTAGTGCAACTGGTGGAGTGGTGGTATACGGTAGATCTGATGTCACGTTAAATCCCGGTGGAGTCAGAATTGGTACTGCAGAAATTTACAAAGTTGTTGAAACTATGAACAAGATTGCAGACAGTTTGGTTGTGGGAAAAAATGTTAATGATGATGTTAAGGTAATTTTATTTGTTGTTCTTAAAGATAAAACGATTTTAAATAATGATTTAATTCAGGAAATAAAAAACAAAATAAGAAAAGAAACAACACCGCGACACGTTCCTTCACAAATATTTCAAATAAATGAAGTACCATATACAATAAGCGGCAAAAAGGTTGAGATGGCGGTTAAGAACATTCTAAATGGCGAAACAGTTGATAACCGTGAAGCACTGGCAAACCCCCAATCATTAGATCAGTTTATTGCATTTCTAAATCATTCCATTTAATTCATTTACTCAAAACTAATTTATTAGAATACTATGCATTATTACTGTAATTTTACTATGTGAAAACAAAAGTTAAATAACAGGAGAATTAAGATGCACGAAAAAAGTATTGATTTGCTTAATAAAGCAATAGCTGATGAACTCCATGCAGTTCATCAATATATGTATTTCCATTTTTTACTTGATGATATGGGATATGATTTACTCGCTGGATTGTATAAACGAACAGCAATCGATGAGATGATCCACGTTGAGAAACTTGCAGAAAGAATTTTGTTTCTAAAAGGTGAAGTGGAAATGAAAGTTGGCGGCGAAGTTGAGAAAATAAAAGACCCGGCAAAGATGCTTGAAAAAGCTGCAAATATGGAGCAAGAAAGTGCACGTGAATATAATATTTGGGCTAATGAAGCATCTGCAAATGCTGATGCAATTACCAAACAGATATTTGAAAGTCTTGTAGCTGATGAAGAGAGACATTTTGATCAGTATGATACTGAAGCCGATAATCTTAAAAAGTTTGGCGATCGGTATCTTGCATTGCAATCTATCGAAAGAAGTAAAAACTTATCTGCTACAGGAAGACCTGTAGAATAAATAAAAGAATAA